>JAXDOA010000572.1:0-6171 GCA_034669125.1 Hyphomicrobiales bacterium | reverse complement strand
GCGCGCAGCTTGCCGGCCTTCACCTGCTGGATGACGTTCGGAACATTGTCGAAGGCGATCTGGACGTGGCCGCCGAGCAGATCGGTGACCATCGGGGCCGAGCCCTTGTAGGGCACGTGCACGATCTGCGTGCCGGTCATCAGGCGGAACAGTTCCATCGAGAGATGGTTCGACGAGCCGCTCCCCGTGGAGCCGTAGCTGAGACCGCCGGGTTTTGCCTTCGCGGTGTCGATCAGTTCCCGCACGGATTTCACAGGCACGTCCGGGTTCACCACCAGCAGGTTCGGCGTCTGTCCGGCGAGGATCAGCGGCGCGAAATCCTTCACGGTGTCGTATGGGAGCTTCGCATAAAGACCTGGATTGACGGCGAACGGGAACGCGACGACCAGCAGCGTGTAGCCGTCGGCGGGTGCCTTCGCGACCGAGTCGGTGCCGATCAGCGTGCCGCCGCCGGGCCGGTTCTCGACCACCGCCGGAACGCCCCAGCCGTCGGTGAACTTCTGCGCCACGATGCGGCCGAGCGTGTCGTTGAATCCGCCAGGCGGGTAGGGGACGACGATGCGGATGGTCTTGTCGGGGAAGTCCGCGCGGGCGGGGGAGCCCAACGCAAGAATCGCCGCAACGACGAGTCCGAACGCACGCATCATTTGCAGTCCCTTTTCCAGTGCTAAACGTACCCCGGCCCTTCGATCGGCGGGTGCTTGGCGAGGAAATCCTCGTTCACCTCAACGCCGATGCCGGGACCTTCGAGCGGCCGCACATTGCCGTCCTTGTCCAACCGATAGGGCGAACTCGTCAGCTCGTCGCGGAACAGATTGTTCTTCGATACATCGCCCTCGAAATACCCGCCATTGTCGATCGCGGCGAGCACATGGATCGTCGCCGCCATGTTCAGCCCGGTCATGCAGGTGTGCGGATTGATCGGCAGCTTGTAGGCCGACGCCATCGCGGCGATGCGCAGCAACTCCGTGATGCCGCCGGTCTTGGACAGGTCCGGCTGCAGGATGGTGATCGCACCGTCCTCGATCACGCGGTTGAACTCGAAGCGCGTGAAATGATTCTCGCCGGACGCGAGCGGCACCTGCCCGAAGCTCGTCGCGAGCTGATAGCTGCGAGTGTCGTGCGGCGGGAACGGCTCTTCCAGCCAGCCGACCTTGTATTCGTCCATGCCGGGCATCACGGCGCGGGCGTCCTTCACCGTGTAGGCGGTGTTGGCGTCGACCAGAATGTCGATGTCGTCGCCGACCGCCTTGCGCACCGCCGCGATGCGGGCGAGGTCGCGCGCGGGCGTGTCGCCGACGCGCAGCTTCACGGCCTTGTAGCCGGCATCGAGATGCGGCCGCACTTCGTCGACCAGCGCCGACGGATCCTGATACCCGAGCGAGACGCCGCCCGCGTATGCGGGAATAGGCTTCTGCGCGCCGCCGAGCAGACGATAGAGCGGCCAGCCGGTGGCCTTGCCGCGGATGTCCCACAGCGCCATGTCGATGCCGCTCATCGCCATCGCGCAGCCCGCGCCCATGCCGTGACTGGCGAGTTGGCGCGCGTAAATCCGGTTCCAGCAACCGACCACGTCGGCGGCGCTCATGCCGAGGATGAGCTGGCGCAAGGTCGTGTTCACAAGCTGCGCGATCGCCGTGTGGGCGCGGCCGTGATGCGACTCGCCATAACCGACAAGGCCGCCTTCGGTCATCACCTTCACCACCACGGCGTCGCGCTTCACCGCGCGGCCGATGCCGAGTGTGACGCTCTGACCGGGAGGAATGGGGTAGGACGTGGCATAGGCCTTCACGTCCCGAATGCGCATGTCCTTGTCCGTTGAACCCGGATCTTGAGCCGCCATCGGTCCTCCCGCACGCTGATTTGGCCGGTTATCGCACCCGGCTCTGCCTGCCGCCAGTAGAAGCTTGCCCTTGCGCAGTTCCGTCGTTACATCAGCGCCGAATTCCCGACATTTCGCGAGGGCAGGGCAGAATGGCCCGTCAGTTCATCTATCACATGCAGGGTCTCTCGAAGACCTATCCGACCCGCAAGGTTTTGGAGAACATCAACCTGTCGTTCTATCCGGACGCCAAGATCGGCGTGCTCGGCGTCAACGGCTCGGGCAAGTCGACGCTGCTCCGCATCATGGCCGGCATCGACAAGGAGTATGTCGGCGAGGGCTGGGTCGCCGAGGGCGCGCGGGTCGGCTATCTGGAGCAGGAGCCGCACCTCGACGAGACCAAGACGGTGCGCGAGAACGTGATGGAGGGCGTCGCGCCCAAGAAGGCGCTGATCGACCGCTACAACGAGATCGCGGCCAATTACACCGACGAAACCGCCGACGAGATGTCGAAGCTGCAGGACGAGATCGATTCCAAGAATCTGTGGGATCTCGACTCGCAGGTCGATCTCGCCATGGACGCGCTGCGCTGCCCGCCGGACGACGCGGACGTCACCAAGCTCTCAGGCGGCGAGCGGCGCCGCGTCGCGCTGTGCAAATTGCTGCTGGAACAGCCCGAGCTGCTGCTGCTGGATGAGCCGACCAACCATCTCGATGCCGAGAGCGTCGCCTGGCTCGAAGGCCACCTGCGCAACTATCCTGGCGCGATCCTGATCGTCACTCACGATCGATACTTCCTCGACAATGTTACGAGCTGGATCCTCGAGCTCGATCGCGGCAAGGGCATTCCCTACGAGGGCAACTACTCCTCCTGGCTTGCGCAGAAGCAGAAGCGCCTTGCCCAGGAAGGCCGTGAGGACGAAGCGCGCCAGCGCACGCTCGCGCGCGAGTCCGAATGGATCGCGTCTTCGCCGAGGGCGCGGCAGGCGAAATCCAAGGCGCGCTATCAGCGCTACGACGAACTGCTCAAGCAGGCCGCCGACAGGCAGACCAACACTGCGCAGATCGTCATTCCGGTCGCCGAGCGGCTGGGGCACAACGTGGTCGACTTCGAGGGCTTGAAGAAGGGTTTCGGCGACAACCTGCTGATCGACAACCTCACCTTCAAGCTGCCGCCCGGCGGCATCGTCGGCGTGATCGGGCCGAACGGCGCCGGCAAGACCACGCTGTTCCGCATGATTACCGGCGAGGACACGCCCGACGAAGGCACCATCAAGATCGGCGAATCCGTTCATCTCGGCTACGTGAACCAGAGCCGCGATGCGCTCGACGGCTCCAAGAACGTCTGGGAAGAGATTTCCGGCGGCAACGATCAGCTCATGCTGGGCAAGCGCGAGGTCAACTCGCGCGGCTATGTCTCGGCGTTCAATTTCAAGGGTGCGGATCAGCAAAAGAAGGTCGGTGCGCTGTCGGGCGGCGAGCGCAACCGCGTGCATCTGGCCAAGATGCTCAAGTCGGGCGCGAACCTGCTGCTGCTCGACGAGCCGACCAACGATCTCGACGTCGACACGCTGCGTGCGCTGGAAGAGGCGCTGGAGGATTTCGCCGGCTGCGCGGTGATCATCAGCCACGACCGCTGGTTCCTCGACCGCATCGCGACCCACATGCTCGCGTTCGAGGGCGACAGCCACGTGGAATGGTTCGAGGGCAACTTCCAGGATTACGAGGAAGACAAGAAGCGGCGGCTGGGGGTGGATTCAACCGTGCCGCACCGGATCAAGTACAAGAAGTTCGCGCGGTAGGGTCGCCAGCGGAGAGTGTCTTGCGCCTTGTTGCGGCTCTCCTCGTATGTCTTCTCACCAGCCATTCGGCTAGCGCGACCGATCCCGGCTTTGCGAAATGGCTCGAAGGCCTTTGGCCCGCCGCCCAGCAACTCGGCGTCACGCGTGCGACCTACGAAGCGGCGACGCGCTCCCTTGAGCCGGACCTGACGCTGCCCGATCTCGTGATCCCGGGCCGGCCGGACCGGCAGCCCGCGCAGGCGGAATTCGTGCAGAGGCCGGCTGAATACCTGAAGGAGTCCGCGTTCGACAATTTGGCCGCGCAGGGGCGCAGGCAGCTTGAGCAACACCGCGCGACGCTCAGCCTGATCGAGCAGCGCTTCGGCGTGCCGCCTGCGATCGTGCTGGCGATCTGGGCGCGCGAGACCGGCTATGGGGCGGCGAAAATGCCGCACAGCGCGGTGCGCGCGCTCGCGACGCAAGCCTGGCTCGGGAGGCGCAAGGAGCAGTTCCGCGAGGAATTCCTGCTGGCGCTCAAGATGCTGCAGGAGGGCCATGTGACCCTGCCCGGTATGCGCAGCTCGTGGGCCGGCGCGATGGGGCATCCGCAGCTCTTGCCGTCGGGCTTCTACAAATACGCGGTCGATTTCGACGGCGACGGCAAGCGCGACATCTGGACCTCGGTGCCGGATGCGCTTGGCACGATCGCCAATCATCTGGCCGAGCTCGGCTGGCAGCGCGGGCAGCGCTTCGCCTACGAGGTGAGGGCGCCGCGCGACGCCGATTGCACCATCGCGCAGCCCGACGTGACGATGACCATCGGCGAGTGGGCTAAGCGCGGCTACGCGTTGGCCTACGGCATAAAGCTCGCGGCCGCCGAGCTGGCGCAGGAGGCCTCGCTGCTGATGCCGGCGGGACTTTACGGTCCGGCGTTCCTCGTGACGAAGAACTACTTCGCGCTCAAGGACTACAATTTCTCCGATCTTTATGTGCTGTTCGTCGGCCATCTTGCCGACCGCATCGCGGGCGGGCGGCCGTTCGCGCAGCAGTCATTCGAAAAGCCTTGGGAAAAGGTCGCGCAGCTTCCGAGCGCCGCGCTCGAGCGCATGCAGCGCACGCTGACGCGGCTCAAGTTCTACAACGACAAGATCGACGGCAAGGCCGGCATGCTCACGCGCGCGGCGCTCGGCGCGTACCAGAAGGCGAACGGGCTCAAGCTCGATTGCTGGCCGACGCAGGCGGTGCTTGAGCATATGAAATGAAAAACCCGGCCGCGCTTTCGCGGGCCGGGTTCTCAAACTCGACTTAATAAGCCGATCGGATCACGGGCAGAAGTAGCGCGGACGGCCGCGATAGCCGACAACGTTGCCATACGGATCGTACACCGGCATGCGCGCCCAGTAGCCGCCCGGGCAACCGACCGGCGGTCCGCCCGCGTAAGCGCCGTAAGGCACGTAGCCGGGCTCGACCACGTATTGCGGGCCGTACTGACTGGCGATCATCGAGCCGACGACAACGCCGCCGAGGATACCGAGGCCGATCGCAGGGCCGCCCCAGCCGCGGCGCCATTGCGCGTTGGCGTCGGTCGGGACGGCAGCAAGCGCGACCGCGAGGGTCGCCGCAGCCGTCAGTGTGGTGAAGGTCTTCATCATGGAGTTCTGGACCTCGTTGGAGCGGTCGGCCGTGCGCCGAACGCAGTGAAGGAAATAATCCATCCGCAGCGCGGGTACCAAATACTCGCGGACAATTTGGCCAAAATTGCGGAGCCGCAGTGCGAAAAGATGAACGAACATGCAGATTTAGCCGAGTTCCCGGGCGTCGTGGTTGATCGGGGGTTAGCGAAGCCGGCTTTTCGGGGCTAGGGTCGCGGCGCTGGGTTTTCCATCGAACTCGAATCACTTCCCCGGAAAGCGGAGAGGTCCGTGATCAATCGACGACAACTCTTGGCCGGTGCCGCGCTGGCGGCCATGGCGGGAAACGCCCGCGCGCAAACCTGGCCGGATAAGCCGATCCGCATTCTCGCCGGCTATCCGGCGGGCGGCGGCATCGATCTCGTCGCGCGCCTGTTCGGCGAGCAGATGAAGCAGGCATTCGGGCAGACGGTCATCGTGGAGAACCGGCCGGGCGCGAGCGCGATGATCGCCGCGAACGCGGTGGCCAAAGCGCCGCCCGATGGATTGACCTTGCTGATGGCGGCCTCCGGCGAAGTCGCGATCAACCAGCATCTGCACAAGGAGAAGATGACCTACGACCCGCTGCGCGAGCTCGCCGCGGTCGCGCTGGTCGGCATCGTGCCGTGCGTCGTGGTGGTCGCCGCCGCGACGCCAGTAAAGAACTCCGCCGAGTTGATCGCGTTCGCGCGCGCCAACCGCGGCAAGCTCTCGTTCTCTTCCTCGGGAATCGGCAACCCGCAGCAACTCGCCGGCGAACTGATGAACCACATGGCCGGCACCGAAGTGCTGCATGTGCCGTACCGCGGCTCGGCGCCTGCGGTGACGGACGTTGCGACCGGCGCTGTCACGATGAGTTTTTCCAGTCTCGCGGCCGCGCTGCCGCTGATGCAGGGCA
>JAXDOA010000571.1:0-3930 GCA_034669125.1 Hyphomicrobiales bacterium | reverse complement strand
CTGATCGGCATGACCGAGGCGATGGCGGGCCTGCTGTTCACGCCGTCGGCGAAAAGCATGTTCGCGTTCGCGATCCTCGTGCTGGTGCTGCTGTTCCGCCCGCAGGGCATTTTGGGCAAGCGCACGTCATGAGCCGGTTGCTCGAAGGGGTGCCGAAACGCAGCGTCGTGCTGATGGTGGCGCTGCTCGTCGGCCTCCTTATCGCGCCGCGCTTCGCCAACGATTACCTGCTGACGATCCTGATCCTGATCCTCTACTTCGCCTATGCGGGTCAGGCCTGGAACATCATGATGGGCTTCGCGGGCCAGCTTTCGCTCGGCCACGCGATCTATGTCGGGCTTGGCGGCTACACGGCGGCGGCGCTGTATGTGCACTACGGCGTCGGCCCGTGGATCGGGCTGCTCGCCGCGATTCCGGTCGCGATGGCGTGTGGCGCGATCATCGGATTTCTCGCGTTCCGCTTCGGCGTCGCCGGCGTCTATTTCGCGATCCTCACCATCGCGTTCGCCGAATTCGCGCGCATCGGCTTCGATCATCTGCGCTTCGTCGGTGGCTCGGCGGGTTTCTTCCTGCCGGTCGCCCAGTACACGCAGAACGACCTGTGGAACCTGCGCGGCAAGCCGATCATGTTCTATTACGTGATCCTTGCGCTCACAGTCGCGGCGTTTCTGCTGTGCCATCTGCTGCTGCGCAGCCGCATGGGCTACTTCTGGCTCGCGATCCGCGAGGACGAGGAAGCCGCGCGCGCGCTCGGTATCGACACGTTTCGCTACAAGATGTTCGCCGTGGTGATCTCCGCCGGCATGACCGCGGTCGCGGGCGTGTTCTTCGCGTTCTATTACAACAACCTGTTTCCCGAACAGGTGTTTCACATCTCGCGCTCGATCGAGTTGATCCTCGCGCCGATCATCGGCGGCATCGGCACGCTGTTCGGACCCGTGCTCGGCGCGTTTGTGCTCACGGGGCTCTCGGAAGGCGTGACCGAATTGATGCATGCGCTCGGCTTCGATTGGCCGGGCGCCAAGCAGGTATTCTACGGCATCTGTCTGCTCATCGTCGTGATGGCGCTGCCCGACGGGATCTGGCCATGGGTCGCGCGGCGCCTGGGGCTGGAGCGCCGCCCATGAGCGCCTTCTTCGCCGTGACCGGTGTGTCGAAGCGCTTTCGCGGGCTGGTGGCGGTCGATCGCGCAAGCTTCGAGGTCGCGCGTGGCGAAATCTTCGCGGTGATCGGGCCGAACGGTGCTGGCAAGACCACGCTGTTCAACATGATCGCCGGTGCGCTCAAGCCGGACGATGGCGCGATCGCGTTTGCCGGCGAGCGCATCGATGGGAGGCGGCCGGATGAGATCTGCCGCCGCGGTATCGCGCGCACGTTCCAGATTGTGCGGCCGTTTCCGGCGCTGACCGTGGAAGACAACATCATGGTCGGCGCGCTCTTGCGCACCTCAAGCCCGGCGCACGCGCGAGCAACGGCGCACGACGTGATGCGCCAGCTCGATCTGTTCGACAAGCGCGGTCGGATCGCAAAATCGCTGACCTTGCCCGACCGCAAGCGGCTCGAGGTCGCGCGTGCGCTCGCGACTGCGCCGCAATTGCTGCTGCTCGACGAGGTGATGGCAGGCCTGCGCCCGACCGAGACCGATCGCATCGTGGCGATCCTGCGCGAACTCAACGCGCAAGGGCTCACCATTCTGCTGATCGAGCACGTGATGCGCGCCGTGATGGCGCTGGCGAACCGCGTGCTCGTGCTGCATCACGGCGCGCCGATTGCGCTCGGCAGCCCCGCCGACGTGGTACGCGAGCCGGCCGTGATCTCTTCGTATCTCGGCGCGGAGGCGATCTGATGCTTTCCGTCGAGAACGTCGATGTGTTCTACGGCGACGCGCAGGCGCTCGACGGCGTCTCGCTCGAGGTGGAGGAGGGCGCGATCGTCGCCATCGTCGGCGCCAACGGGGCCGGCAAGACGTCCCTCATTCGCACCATCGCCGGAATGCTGCGGCCGGCACGCGGCGCGATCCGCTACCGCGGCAGCGACATCGCGGGCTGGCCGAGCCATCGTGTGTGCGATCTCGGTATCGGGCAGGTGGCGGAAGGGCGCCAGGTGTTCCCCACGCTCACCGTCGCCGAAAACCTCGATACCGGCGCGATGCTGCCGCGTGCCAAGGCCGCGCGCGAGGCGAACCGGGAGCGGGTTCTCGCGCTGTTTCCGCGCTTGCAGGAGCGGCTGCGTCAGGCAGCCGGCACGCTATCGGGCGGCGAGCAGCAGATGCTCGCGATCGGCCGCTGCCTGATGGGCGCGCCGGACCTGGTGATGTTCGACGAACCCTCGCTCGGCCTCGCGCCGACCATTGTGCAGGATGTGCTCAAGGCGATCCGCGACCTCAACCGCGAGGGACTGACCTGCGTGCTGGTCGAGCAGAACGTCGCGGTGTCGCTCAGGCTCGCGAGCCGCGCCTATGTGCTGGAGAACGGCCGCGTCACGCTGTCGGGCTCCGGCGCGGACCTCTTGGCCGACGACCGGGTACGGCAGGCGTATCTGGGGATGTAACGTGCGTGATTCCGAAAAGTGGGAACCGGTTTTCGGATAAGATCACGCACCAAAGAAATTATCTTCGCATCAGGGCGCCGAGCGCCATCACGCGGGCGGTCAGCGGCGAGTTCGGAAACGCACGACGCAGCGCACCCAGGGCTTCGGAGCCGGAGGCGGGGCGCGCGTCACGCAACTGCTCGGCCATGGCGCTGGCAAGGTCAGCTTCGGTCCGCTTGGTCATGGCGAACGGCGCAAGCGAAACGTCACCGAAGGGAAGGGCCTCGGCTGTTGAAAGCGGATGCAGCACCATCGGAAAACTCCATGCGATCCAGTCAGGCCCGGCCGGCGACCATCCTCAGGCAAGGGCGTTAACCAGCCGTAAACGATAACGCGAAGGCATTGTTCCACGGCGCGTGCGCGGAAACTCACGCCGCATTGCGGCTTTCGGGCGGATTTTGCCGGAAACCGAAAAAGCTCAGGCCGCCTCGGGATCGCGCGTCGGCTGGGCGACCGCGTCGGGATTGCGCCCGGCAAAATCGACGAGCTCGGTCATCACAGCGTCGAGATGGCCTCCCATCGCGTCGACCGCGGCCTCCGCGTCGCGCTTCTTCAGCGCCGCGACAATCGCCTTGTGCTCCGCGAAGGTCGAAACCTGGCGCGTCGGCGTGCACATGAACAGCCGCGCCCGGTCGAGGCTGCCGCGCGCCGCCTCGACGGCATGCCTGACGCGCTCGTAGCCGAGGAAGCCGAGCAGCAGCTCGTGCAGTTCGAGGTCGAGCTCGTGGAAACGGCCGCCATGGTCGTTGCCGAGCGCGCCTTCCTGCTCGCGCAGGTTACGGTCGAGCGCGGCGAGCAGCACGGCGTCCGCGCGCGGCGCGATCGCACGCATCGCTTCGGCCTCCAGCGCGCGACGGATGAACATCGCCTGGCGGCAATCCGCAAGGTCGATGCGCGCAACGCGCGTGCCGCGTTGCGGCAGCACCTCGACGAAGCCCTCGGCGGCGAGCCGTCCAAGCGCTTCGGAGACGGGAAAACGCGAGACGCCAAGCCGCGCGCACAGCGCGGCCTTGTCGATCGGGCTGCCCGGCAGCAACTCAAGCCGCACGATCGCCTCGCGGATCACCTCCTGCACGCGCTGCACGGTTCCGCCACGGCCTTGGCGGGTCAGCACTGGCAGAAAGGCGTATGGACTCTTGCGTGTCATCGCCGGCATAGTAACATGTTAGTTCGAAGCGCGCCCACCATCAAGCAGGGGCGCGAAGGGCTCGCAAGAAGCTCGCTGGCATATCAACGTTTTGGAGGAACGCATGTCGCATTGGACGCGCCGGATCACGCTCGGCGCCACGCTCGTTGTCGCCGCGGCCGCATTTGTCGGTCCTGCGTCGGCGCAAACCAAAC
>JAXDOA010000570.1:0-11718 GCA_034669125.1 Hyphomicrobiales bacterium | reverse complement strand
GTGTCATGCTGCCGGCCTGCTCCAGAGCACGGCTGCTTCCGATCTGCATGCTGCTGACGATGCCGCCAAACGGCATCGCAACGAGACTTGCGATACCATGCACACGGAACTCGCGATCGAGATCACCCGATGTCTCGCGCGCCACTTCGATGCTCGAGACCTTTGCCACCAGGGAGACGAGCGCGACGATTGTGGCGGCGAGCAAGTCTGGAATGTGCGCAACCACCGACCACAAGCTTATCTGCGGCGAGCTGGCGGCTGCAAACGGTGACCAGCCCGCGAGCGATCCCAGCGA
This sequence comes from Hyphomicrobiales bacterium, assembly GCA_034669125.1. Lineage (GTDB taxonomy): Bacteria > Pseudomonadota > Alphaproteobacteria > Rhizobiales > Xanthobacteraceae > PALSA-894. Next base: position 11,423 of record JAXDOA010000570.1, on the reverse strand, counting down.
GCGGAAATACCAACCCTGCTCGCTACCGGAGATCCCAAAGCTTCGGAGCACGATAACGCCCGTCACCCACATCGCCAGAAGCGCGGCCGGCATGCCGAACGGCGACTTGACCCAGCGGCGTAGCGCCAGGAGCACCGCCAACGTCGCAATGGCACTCGCGAGCTTCGCAATCTCGACGGCTGTCCATCCGCCGCCAAGGCTGCTCAAATGCAATGCCCGGCCGGTCGTCATCCGAATGCCACCGACAACGAGAAACCAGCCGGTCACGGCCAAAAATCCGCCCACAACGAAATACGGCACAAATCGGAAATATCTCGCCCACCGCAGCGTACCGAGACCATACAGGAGTGCGCCGCATACCAGCGTGGCAGCGCTGAAAAGCAGCATTGCGGTTTGCACAGCCGTCTGTGCGCTACCGCCGGCAGACAGAATTTCGAAGCCGACCGTCGTGCTCAGCAGGACGAGAACGGCCCCCGTTGGTGAATCGATGCCCACTGCAAGCGGCGGCAACGAGGTCATGAGCGCAATGCATATGCCGCCAAGGCTGCTGCCGATCAGCATGGCCCAGATGGCGATCGGGATTCCGGCGCTCAACTCACCCGGGAACATCAGCGCGCTGAACGACACGATGTTGGCAATCAAGATCACCGAGGCAATGACGCCTGCAATCGCATCCTTGAAATAATCACGCGACGCTGCGAGCAGCCGATTTGGAGCGGGCATGCTCGCCCTCCACTAGAATCCTGGAGATATCGCTATCATGGCAATCGCGATCTGGCCAAGGCCGGTCCGGACAGCGGGCGGCGGCCGGTCGGATTTTTCTATCGGCGGCCCGGCCGTTTTCGCTACAACACGGACATGCCGACCGTTGGATTCGACTCATGACTCGCCGCGCCGGAAGCGCTGATCTGCCACTCCACGGCGGCCGCGTGCCGCCGTGGCTCGCCGACCGCATGACGCGGCTCGGTGCGGTGATCAGCCAGGCGATCGTCCATCACTACGGACGCGACGAGTTCCTGCGCCGGCTCGCGCACCCGTTCTGGTTCCAGTCGTTCGGCGCCGTGATGGGCATGGACTGGCATTCGTCTGGCATCACCACCAGCGTCATCGGCGCATTGAAACGGGGGCTCGCGCCGCTGCAGGGCGAGCTAGGGCTTTACGTGTGCGGCGGCCGCGGCAAACACTCGCGCAAGACTCCGCAGGAGCTGATCGCGGTCGGGGATCGCGTCGGCATCGACGGCGCGGCGCTTGCGGCCGCGAGCCGGCTGGTCGCGAAGGTGGACAGTGCGGCCGTGCAGGACGGCTTCGATCTCTATCTGCACGGCTTCATCGTCAGCGAGGACGGCCGCTGGGTCGTCGTGCAGCAAGGCATGAACGGCGAAGCCAAGTACGCGCGGCGCTACCACTGGCTCTCCGAAGGCCTGACGAGCTTCGTCGACCAGCCGCACAGCGCCATCGACGGGCCGCAACAGGGCGTCATCGTCAACCTGACCGACCATCGCGCGGAGCGCTCGCGCAGCGCGCAACTCGAATTGCTTGAGCGCCTCGGTCCGGATGGCATTGCGCGCGAGCTGTCGGCACTAAAGGACCCCACGCCGGAGCCGCCGGCCGAACCGCTGCTGCCGCATCTCGTCATGCCGGCGCATCACGATGTCCGCCCGAAGGACGTGCATGTTCGCCGGCTGCACGGCAACCTTGCGGCGGCGGCGGATCGCGGCCCGCGGGACTTCGCGGAGCTGCTGCTGACGCCCGGCGTTGGCGCACGGACGGTGCGCGCGCTCGCGATGGTCGCCGAAGTCGTGCACGGCGCGCCCTATCGCTTCGCCGACCCGGCGCGCTTCTCGCTCGCACATGGCGGCAAGGATCGGCATCCGTATCCGGTCCCGCTCAAGGTCTATGATGAGACGATCGGCGTGATGAAATCTGCGCTGCGCAAGGCCAAACTTGGGCGCGACGAAGAGCTCGGCGCGCTCAAGCGGCTCGACGATCAGGCCCGCACGCTGGAGCGGATGGCGACGGGGCCCTCGGTGCAGGCTCTGATTGCGCAGGAACGCGAGCGCTCGCATCTCTATGGCGGTCGCAGTGTGTTCGGCTGGGAGCCGCCTCCCATCGGAGAGATAAAGCAAGGCTGATTGCGTCTCTCGACGCTCATCAACCGTCACGACTCCTGCTTCGTCCTCTTGTGATGGTCGTGGAGGAATTGCGCGAGTTCCTCGCGCAGGCTTTCGTCGCGCTCGCCCCGATGGCCGGTGACCACCGCGTGCTCGAAAATCTGCTTCTGCGTATCCTGGGGAAGCTCAGCCCAGAGATGTTTGACGGCCTGTCCCAGAACAAGGGCGAAGCGGGTCTCGGCATCCTGTTGGTCCGGCATGGTAGCCCTTTCAGGCGCTAGCGGCGCGCGTTGCTACAAACCCGGACGCCAGCATCCGGGTTCCATTGCCGTCGGCCGGAACCCCGCCGCGCTAGCCGCCGTTGATGATGCGGCGACCGCAGGCAGCAACATGGCCATTCTGGAAGACCTCAAGCGCACCGCCGAACGCGTCACCGGCTGGCGTCGCCCTTCGCGGCGCGATTTCGAGAGGCTTGTGCGCCCGCGCAAGCCGCACTCTTTCCGGTTCGGGGACGACGGGATCATTCCGAACAATCCGGATTTGCCGGTCGTGCTTTACCGGTCGCCGGTGCGTCTGGCGGAGGCGTTTGACCCTGCCGCGGTATTCGAGGAGTTGTTCGAGCGCAACGGCTGGGGCGATTCCTGGCGCAACGGAATCTACGATTACGTCCATTATCACTCGCGCATCCACGAAGTGCTCGGCATTGCGCGCGGGCGCGGCCGGGTCCAGCTCGGGGGCCCACATGGCCGCACGTTCGAGCTCAAGGCCGGCGACGTCGCGATCTTGCCGGCCGGAACCGGCCATCGATGCCTCGGCGCGAGCAAGGATTTCCTTGTGGTCGGCGCCTATCCGCCGTTTGGCAAATACGACGAATGCACCACCAAGGAGCACGACCGCGCGGTGGTCACGGTCCCCAAGGTCGCGCGCCCGCGCAAGGACCCGGTCTATGGCGCGGACGGTCCGCTGGTCGAGCTGTGGCGCAAGCTTCGCTGACCGTTTACCGCCGCGGCGTGATCGACGTATAAGGCGGCGAAGTCTCACCCGCCGCAGTGACTGTGCAGCCGCATGACCGAAGCTGAAAATTCCGACCTCATCTTCGTGCATGACTTCGTGCTGCTGGTGCGCATCGGCGCGTTCGACCGCGAGCAGGATGCGCCGCAGCAGGTGCGCTTTACCGTCGATGCCTGCGTGGCGCGGCCGGCCCGCACGCCGGAACGCCTGCACGAGGTGTTTTCCTACGACCTGATCACCGAGGGCATTCGCGACATCGTCGCGCAGGGGCACGTTCATCTGGTGGAAACGCTCGCCGAGCGCATCGCCGCGATGGTGCTGGCGCATCCGCAGGTTCTCAGCGTGACGGTGCGGGTCGAGAAGCTGGAGGTCATTCCCGGCAGCGTCGGTGTGCAGATCACGCGCGAGAAATAGTCAACGCCGATAGTCGTACGCCGCATCCGCGCGCGCTTCGGCCAACTCCGCGACCAACGCATGGTGCGGCGAGAGGTGGCACACCGGGTCGGCCGCGCGCGCGTCGCCGGTGAGCGCGAAGGCCTGGCAGCGGCAGCCGCCGAAATCGTCTTTGGCCTTGGGGCATGAGCGGCAGGGCTCCTGCATCCAGTCTGTGCCGCGAAACGCCATGAACGCCGGCGAATTGTCCCAGATGTCGGCGAGCGCGTGTTCGCGCACGTTCCAGAACGTCAACTCCGGAATGCTTTCCGCCGCATGGCATGGCAGCACCTTGCCGGAGGGCGTGACGTTGAGCGAGCGCCGACCCCACCCGCCGACGCAGGCTTTCGGAAAGCGCGCGTAATAGTCCGGCACCACCGCGTCGATCACGATCTGCCCGTGGTGGCGCGCGCGCAGCGCCTCCACGGATTTGACCGCGCGCTCGACCTGCTCGCGCGTGGGCATGAGTTGCGCCCGGTTCTTCAGCGCCCAGCCGTAATACTGCACATGCGCGATCTCGACCCGTTTCGCGCCGAGCTTGAGCGCCAGCGCCACCATCTCTTCGACATGATCGATGTTGGCGCGATGCATCACGGCGTTGACAGTCAAGGGAATGCCGTGCCGCGTCACCTCGGCGGCCAGCGCTTCCTTGCGCGTGTACGCACCTTTGTAGCCCGCGATATGATCGGCCGTGCCCGGCTCGTTGTCCTGAATGGAAATCTGCACGTGGTCGAGCCCGGCATCGGAGAGCTTCGCGAAGGTCTCCGTCGTGATGCCGACGGCCGATGTGATGAGGTTGGTGTAGAGCCCCGCGTCATGCGCGGCCTGGGTAATCTCAACCAGATCGCGCCGCGCGGCGGGCTCGCCGCCGGAGAGATGCACCTGCAACACGCCAAGCGCGGCGGCTTCCGTGAACACGCGCGCCCAGGTCGCGGTGTCGAGCTCGTCCGCGCGCCCTTCCAGCGTGAGCGGATTGGAGCAGTACGGGCAGCCGAGCGGACAGCGGTGCGTCAGCTCGGCGAGCAGGCCGAGCGGTCGCGGCGCGTGCTGCGGCGTGGCATCCATCAAGTCTCTCGTTTTCGCATGATCTTATCCGAAAACCGGTTTCCACTTTTCGGGATCATGCGACTTCCATCAGCCTCTTGTCGACAAGTCCCGTGAGCATCGCCGTCACGTCGGTCTCGATGCGGTCGCGCGGCGCGTTGAACGTCTTGGCCAGATCGTCGACGATCTCGCCGACCGTCGCTCCGCCGGTGCAGCGCTTGATGATCTCATGCGCGATGGCGTCGGCCTTGAACACGCGCTCCGGCGCGAGCAGCACCCAGCCGCCCTGCGCCTCGTTGTGCGTCAGGCGCACACCGCGCGGCAGCTTTGGCTTGGAATCGGCCGCGATGCTCATGCGCTCGCCCCACGCTCGGATACCCTCCCCTGGAGGGGGAGGGTCGGCGCGCATCGCGTCAGCGATGCGAGACGGGGTGGGGTGAAGATATCGCTTCGCGATTCACCCTCACCCGGTTCGCTGCGCGAACCGACCTCCCCCCTCCAGGGGGAGGTGAAGAACCGAGAGCGCGACACGCTCATACACTATTCCTTCGGCACGAACGCGCCGGGCGGAATGTGCCCGGGCGCAACGTAGGCAAAGTGCAGCGCATCGAGCATCGACCACAGCACGCCGCACTTGAATTCCAGCGCCGCGAGTACGGCGCGCTGCTCGGCCGGCGTGCGCGCATTGCGCTTCACGTAATCGAGCGCGAAGTCCGAATCCTTCTTCGCCTGCGGCGGACGCTTGGCGAAATAGGCGAGCGTTTCGGCCGTGACGAACGAATAGCCCTTGAGCATGCCCTCGACGCGCTCGCCGATGATCACCGGAGAGAACAGTTCCGTGAGCGAGGAGGCGATCGCCTCCAGCAAGGTCTTCTCACGCACGAAATGCACATAGGCCTCGACCGCAAACTTCGTCCCTGGCAGAAGCCCGCGCAGCGAGGTGACGTATTCGCGGTCGAGGCCGAGCCCGTCGGTCAGCTTGAGCCAGCGTGCGATGCCACCGTCGCCTTCGCTTTCGCCGTCGTGATCGTGCAGGCGCGAGCGCCACTCGCGCCGGATCGCGCTGTCCTCGCAGCGCGCGATCAGGCTCGCGTCCTTGATCGGGATCATCGCCTGATAATAGTAGCGATTGAGCGCCCAGGCCTGCACCTGGCCCTTGGTGCATTGGCCGCCATGCAAGAGGCCATGGAAGGGGTGCAGGCGGTGATAACGCTTCGCGCCGATGTGGCGCAGCTCGGCTTCCAGCTCGTCCGGCGTCAGCAGCTTCACAAGGTTATCTCCAGCCCGTCCGCGGCCACTTCCCAGCCGGCGGTCTCGACCGCGCGTCGCTGCGGCGAGCCGTCGATCAGGATCGGATTGGTGTTGTTGATGTGGATGTAAATGCGCCGCTTGCCAAGACCTGTATGAAGCCCCGACAGCGCGGCGAGCGAGCCGCCCGCGCCGTCGATCGGCATGTGGCCCATGCGCCGCCCGGTCTTCTCGCCGGTGCCGGATGCGATCATCTCGTCGTCGGTGAACAGCGTGCCGTCGAACAGGATGACGTCCGCGCGCGACAGCCGCTCGCGCAGCGCGGGCGTCATGGCGGCGGCGCCGGGTACGAACATCAGCGTGGCGTCATCCGCCTTGATCTCGACGCCGACATTGGCGCCGCTCTCGACCGAGGTCTCCGGCGTGCCTTGCTCCAGATAGAGCGGGACTTTTCCCGGCACCATGAACAATTCCGCCGAAAGCCCGCCCGGCAACACGAACGGCGCGCCCGGCGCAATCGCGCGCCGCGTCACCACATCGGCGGCCAGCGCGCCGAACATCGGATTGGCGGCGAGCGCGGCGTGAGTTTGTTCCGTCGCCATCAGGGTGAATGGCTGGCGCTCGCGCAGGTTCAGCAAGCCCGCGGTCTGGTCGATTTCGCCGCCGGTGAGCACCACGGCTTCGATCGGACTGCCGCGCAATTCGCGCGGATGCAGCGCGGGCGTGCTGGCGAGTTGCGCGCGCAGATCGGGCGAAGCGTTAAACAAGGTCCAGTGTGCGCCGTCGGCCGACACGGCAAGGCTTGCCTGAGTACGCGCGCGCACGCGCGGGTCGCCGTCCCATGCGAGACGGCAGACCGCACATCGGCAATTCCATTGCGGATAGCCGCCACCGGCCGCTGCACCGAGTACGATGGCGGTCAAACGCCCCCATACGCCCCGGCGTGCGATCAGCAAAAGTGGGCACCGGTTTTGCGTCCGATCGCACGCCAACGTATGACTAGCGCATGATCTTGACGGCGAACCGGTTCCCACTTCGCCGGATCATGCGCGGCGAGGCGCGGGCCCAGTACCAGGAAGTCTAACGTCAGAATTCTGCGGGCAGATAGCCGTTGATCTCGAGGCCGATGCAGATTTCGACGAGAGTGGGGGTCGTCCAAGCCATGATTCCCTCCGCGGTCGGTTCTTGCGTTTTCGAAAGTGCCCCAAGAGTAGTCGAGCGAGATTTGCCGCGCAACGCCCTTGTGGCGCCTTTCGCTTAATCGGTTGTGAACGCGCAAGGCATTGAAAACGCTCCGGTTTATCAGCCTGCCGGGGCTGGCGGCTTTTCCAGCGCGCCCAAATCCGGCTCGCCCGCGTGCTTGAGCATCGCGGCGCGCGCGGTATCGCGCAGGTTGAGCATCGCGGTGAAGTCCGTGCCGGCGGGCTGGATCCGCTCCTCGATCACCACGCTGATCGGCGTGCGGCGCGGGAACCACTGATCGCCGCGCAGCAGTGTGCGCACGCCACGCAGGATACCCGGCACCACCGGCAGGTTCGCTTCCGCCGCAACCTTGAACGCGCCCATGTAGAAGCCGAGCAGGCCGGCGCGGCGCGTGAACGTGCCTTCGGGGAAGAACACGAACAACCGGCCGGCTTTCGCGAGGCCGGTGACGGCTTCGGCGTCCGCGAGGCTCGCGGCGGCATCGAACCGCTCGACGAACGATACGCCGAGCCGGCGCATGAAGATGCCGGCGAACGGCTGGTCGGCAAATTCCTTCTTCGCGATGAACGCGGGCTCGCCCGGCAGCACCGACGCGATGATGACGGCGTCCATGTAGCTCGTGTGATTGAACAGGATCACGGCGTTGCCGCGTGGCAGCCGCTCGGCGCCCGTCACCGTGACCTTGATGCCGGTGAGCGCAAGCGCACCGCGCGCGATGGCGCGGATCGCGGCCCAGCGTGCCGACAGCGACGGCAGGATCATCGTGGCGAGAAACGCCGCCACGAGTGCAAGCGCTGTCACGAAATACCACCAGCCCGCATAGAGCGTGTCGACGGCACGGCGGAAGAAATTCGTGGTGGAGCGCCCCGCGCTCGATACCGCAAGCCGCGCGATCTGCAGCCACACGCCATGCTGCTTCACGTCGGTGCGGCCGGTCTCGTACAGCTCCTTCGCCGAGGAGCGCCGCACCTTGCCGCTCGATGTTTTCGGCACGCCGCGCGGCGGCACCAGCACGATGTCGTCTGCCGCCGAGCCCGCAATCCCCGTCACCACCTCGTGCGCGGCCGCGATCAGCTTCGCGCGCGCCTCGGGGTTGGACTCCTTCGTCTCTGCCATCACGACCAGCCGCTCGGTGCCGTTCTCAGGGTCAGGCGAGCCGAATGCCGCAACGCCGCCCTTGCGGATGCCCGGGATCGCCGAAATCGCTTCCTCGATCTCGTGCGGATAGGTGTTGCGGCCGGCGCGGATGATGATGTCCTTGACGCGGCCGGTGATGTGGATGTCGCCGCCCGCGATGTAGGCGCGGTCGCCCGACTTGATCCAGTCGTCGTGGAACAGCTCTTTCGTCTTCGCCTCGTTGCGGAAGTAGCCCTTGGTCATCGAGGGGCCGCGGAATTCCAGCATGCCCTCGTGACGCTCGCCGACCTCGTGGCCGGCATCGTCGACGATGCGCACGTCGTTCTTCTCGATCGGATGGCCGCAGGCGACCATCTCGATCGCGTCGTTATCCTCCGGTCCGGCCGGCTCAGCATAGCTGCGCTTGGCGAGCTGTTCGCGCTTGATGCGGTCGATCAGCGGCCCGCGCCCGAACGGCGGGAAGCACAGGCCGACGCAGTTCTCCGCGAGCCCGTAGCTCGGCGACGGCACGCCCCGGCTCATGCCGTATTTCGCGAAGCGGTCGGTGAACCTGCGCAGTGTCTGCGGCGAGATCGGCTCCGCACCGTTGACCACGAAGCGCAGCGCCGAGAGGTCCAGCCCTTCGAGGTCGGCATCCGGGATGCGGCTCGCGCACAGTTCGAACGCGAAGTTCGGCCCGCCGGAAAACGTCGCGCGGTATTTGTGCATCGTCCACAGCCAGGTGGCCGGGCGCACCAGGAACGCGATCGGCGACATCACATAGAGCCGCGCGCCGAAATAGCAGCAGCCGAGCCACGCGCCGATCAGTCCCATGTCGTGATAGAGCGGCAGCCAGCTCACGAACACGTCCTTCGACGAGGCCTCCATCGCATGGCCCATCGAACGCACGTTTTCCAGGAGCCCCCAGTGTGTGAGCATCACGCCCTTGGGATCGCCGGTCGAGCCAGAGGTGTACTGCATCAGGCCGAGCGCTTCCGGGTCATTGAGCGGCGGCAAGGGCAGGGGAGAGCGCTCCGCCGACAGCGTGGTGACGGTCTCGACCGACTCCAGTGTTCCGACCTGGCTGCGCAGCAGCACCGCGAGCTTGCGGCCCTCCTGCACGGTGATCAGCATGCGCGCGCCGGCGTTGTTCAGGATCACGATCTGCCGGCGCATGTGCTCTTCGAGCTGCGCCATCCGCGCCGGGGGATAGATCGGCACCGGCACGGCGCCGGCATAAAGAATGCCGAAGAACGAGGCGAAGAAATCCGTCGAGGTCGGCAGCATCATGGCGATGCGGTCGCCGGGCACGATGTCGCGGCTGATCAGCCCCTGCGCGACCGCGCGCGCGGCGGTTTGCAGGTCGCGATAGCTCATGGTGCCGAGGACGGTGTTCTCGTCCTGCAGCACCGTGACGTGGATGTGGTCCGGATGCTCCTGCACGTGCCAGTCGAGCATCTCGGTCAACGTTTTGGCGTGATCCGGCTGGCCGATCAGCGGTGTCGTGGTTTGCGTCGCGATGTCGAGCGTGTAGGCGGTGGCGCCGCCGGGCGCCGCGCTCTCGACGGCCTTCAACAGGTCGCCGACCGATTCCATCTCGGCGACGGCGGTCACCTGGAGCCGCACGCGGAATGTGCGCTCGATGCGCAGCACCAGTTCGGTGCGCCCGAGCGAGTCGATCCCGAGATCGCGATCGAGGCGGCTTGCGAGCGTCACGTCGCCGCGCTTGAGGCGTTGCGGCGACAGCTCGCGCACGAGTTCGCGCACGACTGCGATCAGGTCACCCTCACGCGAAGGCGAATCCATATCCATGCAGCTCTCCCAAGCCTTCCGGATATAGCCTAGAACAGCCCCGTCGTCTGCCCGCCGTCGACCCCGATCGCGGCGCCCTGGATGTGGCGCGCGCGGTCCGAGGCGAGGAACAGCGCAAGCTCGGCCACATCCTCCGGCTGCCCGATGCGGCGCAGGCCGTCCTTTTCCATCACCTGCTTGCGCGCCTCGTCCGGCGTGATGCCGTGTGCCTGCGCGCGCTGCTGCATCAGCGAAATGACGCGATCCGTCTCGGTCAGGCCCGGATGGATCACGTTGACGTTCACGCCATCCTTCTTGCCGAGGCCGGACAGGCCTTTGGAGAAATTCGCGCATGCGGCATTGACCGAGCCGCCGACCAGAAACAGCGGATCGGGCGTGCGCGCCGCGCCGCCGATGATGTTGACGACGTGACCCTCGGCGGCCTTCAGCATCGGCCAGAACAATTTGCAGAGCCGCACGCAGGCGAAATACTTCAGCGCAAAGCCGTCGTGGAACGCTTCGTCCGGCATGTCGAGAAAATTGCCGCTGCGCGTCGCGCCCGCATTGTTGACCAACACGTCGCAGCGGCCGGTCTTCTCAGCCACGAACTTGTGCAGCGCCTCGCAGGCGTCGAGCGTTTTCAGGTCGCCCGCGAAGGTCAGCGGCTTCGGCCCGGAATTGCCGATCGCGTTCGCGGCCGCATCGAGATTGGCCTGCGAGGACGCCGCGAGCACGGTCTGTGCGCCCTCGCGCGCGAACGATTGCGCAATCGCCTTGCCGATGCCGCGGCTGCCGCCGGTCACCACAACGACCTTGTTGGTAAACTCTCCCATTTTGTCCCCTCGATGCTCGTTCGCGCGAACTTGTAGGGCAGTTGCCGCGTCATGCATAGTCGGACGGTCGAAGAACAAAAGGCGGAACGCATGAGTGATTTTTACGTCGCGGTCGGCGACACAACGTCGTTCTCCAAGACGGTGGGCGAGTACGACGTCTACGCCTTTGCCGGCATCTCGGGCGACTTCGCGCCGAACCACGTCAACAAGGCCTACATGGAAAAGTCCGGCTACGGCCGGCTGATCGCGCATGGCGCGCTGCTGGTCGGCTACATGTCGACCGCCTCGACCCAGATGGCGGTGCACTCGCGCGCGGACACCAGCGTCACCGGCGTGTCGCTCGGCTATGACCGCATGCGCTTTCTCGCGCCGGTGTTCTTCGGCGACACCATCACGGTGAATTACACGATCGCGTCGATCGACCGCGAGAAGCTGCGCGCGACGGCCGACATCAGGATCACCAATCAGGACGGCGTGCTGGTGGCAGTCGCGACGCATTTGTTGAAGTGGGTGAGGAATAGTTGAAGCCGCATACTCCGCTTCACCCTCCCCTGGAGGGGGAGGGTCGACGCGAATGAAATGAGCGTCGGGGTGGGGTGAGCGTTATCAGAGGACCACCCCACCCCGGCTAGCA
>JAXDOA010000569.1:0-7215 GCA_034669125.1 Hyphomicrobiales bacterium | reverse complement strand
ATCGTGCGGTGGGTGATCTGCCCGGCCCACACCGGCACGTTCAGGCCCGCCAGCACTTCGCGCACCTGCGTGACGAACGGCGACTCGGTGTTGTCGCGCCGCGCCGGCACCGCGTTGATGACCAGGGCGAACGGCTTCTTCGACTGGCGCGCGAAGTCGATCGTCTCCTTCACGGCTGCGAGGTCGAACACCGCGAGCCGCACCGGGATCACCACCAGCGTCGCCTCGCTGATGGCGTCGGTCGCCATGCCCGACATGTTCGGCGGCGTGTCGACGAACGCCCACTCGACCCCGTCGGCGCGCGCCTGCTCGACGATCTCCTTGACGCCGCCGCGCGTGCCGTTGCGCAACTGCGGCTCGGCGGTGCCGCGCAGCCTGTGCCACAGCGAAATGGAGCCCTGCGGGTCGCAGTCGATCAGCATGCAGCGGCGCGAGGGGCGGTTGGCGTGCGCGGCGAGATGCGCCGTGAGGGTGCTCTTGCCGGAACCGCCTTTGCGTGAGGCGAAGACGATGACGTTCATGTCCGGTGCCCTGATTCGCGAGAACTGCGCGAATCTAGCATGGCTCTTGATTCGGCCCTAAGGGGTATCGACGAAAGCGTTGAGTCCGAAGCATGAACAGCCGAGAAAATTCCACCGTGGCGCGTCTCGTGTGCGACGAGCAAACGGCGAAACGCATTGCCGACTCCGTTTCGGAGAGTTTCGACTCCGCCGCGACCGCCGCCTTCGAGGGCACCGACGGGAACTGGAGCGTGGAGCTCCACTTCGAACATCCCCCGGACGAGGCCGAGGTACGGCTGGTGGTCGGCCAGTGTGCCGGTACGGAAGCTGCGGCCCGCCTCACCTTCGAGACCATCGCGGAGCGCGATTGGGTGGCGGCAAGCCTGGCCGATCTCAAGCCGGTGACGGCCGGCCGCTTCACGGTGCATGGCGCGCACGACCGCGCACAGGTCGCTCCGAACCGGATCGGCATCGAGATCGAGGCGGCGCTTGCGTTCGGGACCGGACATCACGGCACCACGCGCGGATGCCTGCTGGCGCTCGACCGGCTTCTCAAGCAACACCGCCCGCGCCGGATCCTCGATATTGGCACCGGCACCGGCGTTCTTGCGATCGCGGCCGCCAAGGCGCTCCGCCGGCCGGCGCTGGCAAGCGACATCGATCCCGAGGCTGTCATCATCGCGCGCGAGAATGCGCGCCTCAATGGCGTTGCGCCGCTCGTCACATCTATCCGCGCGCAGGGGCTGACGGGCCCCGGTTTCCTTGCGCGCGCGCCATACGATCTGGTGCTGGCGAATATCCTGCTCGCACCGCTCACCCGGCTGGCACGGCCGATGCGGCGCCTGCTGGCGCCCGGCGCACGCGTCGTTCTCTCAGGCCTGCTCGCCCATCAGGAGAACGCGGCACTCGCTGCCTATCGGCCGCATGGGCTCAAGCTCGTCCGCCGCATTCCGTTGCGTGAGTGGGTGACGCTGGTGCTTACCGTGTGAACGGAAAGGCCCCGTCGTCGCTCACGGTTGCCGTGTACCCGTACTTCTTGAGCATGTCCTCCGGCACCAGGTGCGGATGCCTCGCGAGCTCGCGGACAGCTTGCCGCATGCGCGCCTCGGCCATCGCCTCAAAGAAGCGCGCGAGCAATCCCGGCTTGCGCTCAACAGGCGCGCGCTCAACGGGGACCTCCGGAGCGGCGCTGGGTGTGTGAAAAGTGGCGACAGTCATGGTGGTTCTCCTGGTCTTTCGAGCGTCAGCTCGATGTCCGACATCTTGCACTGCGAAATAGGCACCGCAGCCTCGCTTCGGTAGCGGCCGGACGGCATGGGAGGCAGGCTAAACACGCATAAACACGTGATAATTTGGAAAGTATCCGATCAGGATGCGTGATGAATGGCGGGCGCAAGGTTGCAAGTATCTTGCGATGCACAGTAAGGCGTCGGCTCGCATGTTTTCATGGCTGCCAGCCGTCCGGCCGGTTGCCCCACCGGGATGCGCCCCATAGATTGCCGCGATGTTCGAGGCGCGCCTGCAGACGTTCGATGATTCCGGCGAACGCGCGGCGAGCGCCGGCCGCCTTGCGGCGTTGCGCGCCGAGTTGAAGCGCCGCGGCCTCGACGGCTTCATCGTGCCGCGCGCCGACCGCCATCAGAACGAATATGTGCCGCCCTCCGAGGAACGGCTCGTCTGGCTCACCGGCTTTTCGGGCTCGGCCGGCGCCGCAATCGTGCTGGGCGACCGCGCCGTCATCTTCGTCGACGGCCGTTATCTGTTGCAGGTGCGCGATCAGGTCGACCTGTCGCTGTTCGCGGTCGAGCATCTGGTCGAAAACCCGCCCGACAAGTGGATCGAGGCAAACCTCACCAAGGGCGCGCGGCTTGGCTACGATCCGTGGCTGCACACCGCCGATGGCGCGGAGAGACTCGCCAAGGCCGCGTCGGCAGCCGGAGCGACGCTGGTCCCCGCCGAGCCCAATCCGATTGACGCGGTGTGGTCTGACCGCCCTGCCCCGCCGCTTGGGCCCGTGACGGTGCATGCCCTGAAATTTGCCGGCGAGCCCGCCGCCGAGAAGCTCGCGCGCGTGCAGGCCGAAATCGCCAAGCTCAAGGCCGAGGCGTTGGTCGTCTCGGACCCGCACAACGTCGCCTGGGCCTTCAACATCCGGGGCTCGGACGTCTCGCACACGCCGCTGCCGCTCGCCTTCGCGACCGTGCCGCGGGAGGGCCGCGCATCGGTCTACGTCGACGGCCGCAAGCTTTCCAACGAGGTGCGCGACTATCTCGAGGCGCTCGCCGATGTCCGCGAGCCAAGCGCGTTCGAGGCTGACCTCAAGGCGCTCGGCGCCGCGAAGGCGGCGGTGCGCCTCGACTCAGCGACCGCCGCGGACGCGCTGGCGCGCCTCATCGGCAACGCGGGCGGCACGATCACGCGCGCCGGCGATCCCATCACGCTGATGAAGGCGGTGAAGAACGAGACGGAGATCGCGGGCACCCGCGCCGCGCATGCGCGCGACGGCGCCGCGGTGGCAAACTTCCTCGCCTGGTTCGACCGCGAGGCGCCGAACGGCAAGCTCACCGAGATCGACGCGGTGGCGGCGCTGGAAACGTTCCGGCGCAATACGGGCCTGCTCAAGGAATTGTCGTTTCCGACGATCTCCGGCGCCGGCCCGAACGGCGCGATCGTGCATTACCGCGTGACCCGCGCGACCAACCGCGCAATCTCGCCAGGCGAGCTCTTCCTGGTGGACTCCGGCGCGCAGTATCAGGACGGCACCACCGACATCACGCGCACGATTTCGGTCGGCGCACCCACGGCGGAGATGCGCGAGCGCTTCACGCGCGTGCTCAAGGGCCATATCGCGATCGCGCGCGCTGTGTTTCCGGACGGCTCCACCGGCGCGCAGCTCGATCCCTTCGCGCGGCAATATCTCTGGGGCGCCGGCATCGATTTCGATCACGGCACCGGCCACGGCGTCGGAAGCTATCTGTCGGTGCACGAGGGCCCGGCGCGCATCTCCAAGCTCGGCACCGCGCCGCTCAGGCGCGGCATGATTCTGTCGAACGAGCCCGGCTATTACAAAACAGGCAGCTTCGGCATCCGGATCGAGAACCTCGTGCTGGTGACCAAGGCCGCGGTTGCGGGCGCCGAGAAAGAGGTCAACGCGTTCGAGACGCTGACGTTCGCGCCGATCGACCGGCGCCTCATCGAGCCCGCGCTGATGACGCAAGACGAAATCGCGTGGCTCGATTCCTATCACGCGCACGTCGCCAAAACGCTGCTGCCGCTCGTCGATGCCGATACTCGCGCCTGGCTTGAAGCCGCCACAAGGCCGCTCCGTGGCTGATCCGGATCGCTTGCAAGACCCAGTCGTTCACACCGATCAGGGACATCCATGGCGGCTGCTCGCGCTGCTGATCGGCCTGACCGCCATCGGCCCGCTGTCACTCAATATCCTGGCGCCGGCCATGCCCGGCCTGATCGGCACCTTCGGCACCGACGCCGGCACGGTGCAGCTCACGCTCTCGCTCTATTTGCTCGGCATGGCCGTCTCGCAGCTCGTGCTCGGACCGCTGTCCGACCGCTTCGGGCGGCGGCCGGTGATGCTCGCGGGCCTCGTCCTCACCGTGGTGGCGAACTTCGCTGCGCTCAGCAGCACCTCCATCGCGGGGCTTATCGTCTGGCGCACGCTGCAGGCCTTCGGCGCGACCTGTGGCATCGTGATCGCGCGCGCCGTCATTCGCGATCTCTACGAGCGCGACCGCGCCGCCTCGATGATCGGCTGGGTGACCATGGCGATGGTGGTTGCGCCGATGGTCGCACCGCTGATCGGCGGCACGCTCGACACCGCATACGGCTGGCAGGCGATCTTCGTGTTCGTTGGGCTGTTCTCGGCTGGCGTGCTGGTGTGGTCCGTGTTCGGATTGCCGGAGACGCGCACCGTTCCGACCGGCGAAGGCGTCGCGCGCTTCCTCGCCGACGCCCGGAGCCTGCTCGGCAATCCGGCCTTCATCGGTTATGCGCTGGTCTCGACCTTCAATTCGGCGATGTTCTTCACCTTCATCGGCGGCGCGCCGCATGTCGTCGTGACCATCATGCACCGCACGTCGGCCGAATACGGCATCTGGTTCGTGGTGCTGTCGCTGGTCTACATGGCGGGCAATTTCGCCGCCGGCCGCTGGTCGGCGCAATACGGCGTCGATGTCATGATCCGCGCCGGCGTGGTCCTCACGGTACTCGGCGCCGTGGTTGGCATCGTGTGGGTGCTGCTTGTCCCGCAAGGCGGTCCGGCGGTCGTTTTCGTGCCGCAGATGATCATCGGCTTTGCCTCCGGCTTCATGCTGCCGAACGCGATCGCGGGCGCGGTCAGCGTTCGCCCGGATGCGGCCGGCACCGCGGCCGGTATCACAGGCTTCATGCAGATGGGCTTGGGGGCTGCGACGTCGCAGCTGATCGGCCACCTGCTCGCCGGCGCCCCCACCGCGCTGCCGCTGGCGCTGATCGTGCTTGTGCTGTGTGCGTGCGGGCTGGCGGCGTTTTTCGGGTTGGTGCGGCGGTAGGGTGGGTTAGCGAGCGACAGCGAGCGTAACCCACCGACAGGCCGCGAGGCACGCAAGATGGTGGGTTACGCGCTTCGCGCTAACCCACCCTACGATCGCTTCACCAGCGCGAACCACTCATCCTCCGTCAGCACCGTGATGCCGGCCGCGCGCGCCTTGTCGAGCTTGGAGCCGGCGCCCGGACCCGCCACCAGATAGTCGGTCTTCTTCGACACCGAGCCCGCGGTCTTGGCGCCGAGCCGCTCGGCCATGGCCTTCGCCTCCTCGCGCGTCATTTTCTCCAGCGAACCGGTGAACACCACGGTCTTGCCGGCCACCACGGTATTGCTCGCGGGTTTCTCGGCCTCCTGGATGCGCACCTGCTTGGTGAGCCGCTCCACGATGTCGCGATTGTGCTTCTCGTTGAAATAGGCGGCGAGCGCATCGATCACCGTGTCGCCGATCTGGTCGAGCGCATCCATCTCGGTGCGCGTTTCCTCATCGCCCTTGGCGACCGCCAGCGCGGCGTCGTGAAACGCCTCCCAGGTGCCGTAGCCGCGCGCGAGCGCCCGCGCCGTGGTCTCGCCGACATGGCGCACGCCCAGCGCATAGATGAAGCGCTCGAGCGAAATATCGCGCCGATCGCGGATCGCCGCGAACAGGTTGCGCACCGAGGTTTCGCCGTAGCCCTCGATCTCTTCCAGCTTGAGCTTCCCGTTGCGTTCTTCCAGCGTGAAGATGTCGGCCGGCTCCTTGATCCAGCCCTGCTCGAAGAAATAGTCGATCTGCTTTTCGCCCAACCCGTCGATGTCGAAGGCGCGGCGCGAGACGAACAGCTTGAGGTGCTCGGTCTTCTGGAACGGACAGGCGAACTCGCCCGAACAGCGGAAGCGCACGCCCTCCTCGCCCGCCGAATTGATCTCGCGCACCACCGGCGTCTTTAGCGGGCATGGGCAGGTCTTCGGGAACGCGTATTCCTTCGTGCCCTTCGGCCGCTTCTCCGGCACGATACCGAGCACCTGCGGGATCACATCGCCCGCGCGCTGGATCGTCACGGTGTCGCCGATGCGCACGTCGAGCCGCGCGATCTCGTCGGCATTATGCAGCGTGGCGTTCTGCACGATGACGCCGCCGACGCCGACCGGCTCCAGCTTCGCAACCGGCGTCAGCGCGCCGGTGCGTCCGACCTGGATCTCGATGTCTTTCAACAGCGTGGTCGCCTGTTCGGCGGGAAACTTGTGCGCGATCGCCCAGCGCGGCGAACGCGACACGAAGCCGAGCCGCTCCTGCCAGTCGAGCCGGTCGACCTTGTAGACGACACCGTCGATGTCATAGTCGAGCTTGGCGCGCGCGAGGCCGATCTCGTGGTGAAACGCGAGCAACTCTTCGGCGGAGCGGCAGAGCTTGCTCAGCGGATTCGTCTTAAAGCCGCAACGCCCGAGCCACTTCACCATGCCGGAATGCGTCTCTGCCGGCATCTCGCTCATCTGTCCCCACGCATAGGCGAAGAAGCGTAAGGGGCGCGAGGCCGTGATCGCGGCATCTTTCTGGCGCAGCGAGCCCGCCGCGGTGTTGCGCGGATTGATGTAGAGTTCCTTGCCCGCCGCCTTCTGGCGCTCGTTCAGCGCGAGAAAGTCGGCCTTGGTCATGTAGACCTCGCCGCGCACTTCGGCGACCGCCGGGATGGTCTTGCCCTTGAGCTGTTGCGGCACGTCGTGAAGCGTCTTGATGTTGGCGGTGACGTCCTCGCCGACCGCGCCGTCGCCGCGCGTCGCCGCGTTGATCAGCTTGCCGTCCTCGTAGCGCAGCGACATCGACAGCCCGTCGATCTTCGGCTCGGCGGTGAAGACGAGCGGCTCCTCGGCGTCGAGTTTCAGAAAGCGGCGAATGCGCTCGACGAAACGCGTCACGTCCTCCTCGGAAAACGCATTGTCGAGCGAGAGCATCGGCACGGCATGCCGGATCTTGGCGAAGCGCCCGGTCGGGGCTACGCCGACTTTCAGCGTCAGGCTCTCCAGCGTACGCAGATCGGGGAAGCGCTGCTCGATATCGCCATAGCGCTTGCGCAGCGCGTCGTATTCGGCGTCCGTGACCGTCGGCGCGTCCTGCTGGTAATAGCGCTTGTCGTGCTCGGTCAGCTCCGCATGCAGCCGCGCATGCTCGGCCTTGGCCTGCTTGGCGGAGAGGTC
>JAXDOA010000568.1:0-2964 GCA_034669125.1 Hyphomicrobiales bacterium | reverse complement strand
TCGAACCGGTGCCGAATTCAACGAGCGCGGCGGACAGCGCGATGTAGCCGGACATTTCGCGCGCATGGTCGCGCAGGATCTTCAGTTCGGTGCGCGTCGGATAATATTCGGGCAGGTCCGTGATCTGCTCGAAGAGCTCCGATCCCGCCGCGTCATAGAAATATTTCGCCGACAGCCATTTCGGACTATCGCTCAGGCCGTGGACAACATGCTCGGCAAAACTATCCGAGGCTGCCGCCTCGTGACGCGCCGAATAGCGCAGAACGGATCGAGCGAGGGCGGCCATGGTTTTCGTCCTTGAGCGTCAGATGAGTGAAAATCGTTCGGCGTAGTCGGCAAGGCGCAGGCCGGAAAATTGCCAGCGCGCTGCCGGATAGAAGAAGTTGCGGTAAGTGACGCGCGTATGACCGTCCGGCGTCGCCAGCGACGAGCCGCGCAGCACCATCTGGTTGATCATGAATTTGCCGTTATACTCGCCGAGCGCGCCATCGCAGGCGACAAAGCCCGGATAGGGCGAGTAGGCGCTGCGCGTCCACTGCCAGACGACGCCGAAGGCATCGCTCAGGACGCCCTGCCGCGCGGAAACTTCCCATTCGGCTTCCGTCGGCAGGTGCCGGCCAGCCCAGCGCGCAAACGCATCGGCCTCGTAGTAGCTGATGTGCATCACCGGCGCGGCCGGATCGACCGGCCGCAACCCGCCGAGCGTGAACTGGCGCCATTCGCCGTCGCAGTCCTGCCAGTGGCCGGGCGCCTGCCAGCCTTCGTTCTGCACCGCGGCCCAGCCGTCGGAGAGCCACAGGGCGGGATTGGCGTAGCCGCCGTCGTTCATGAATGCGAGCCACTCGCCATTGGTGACCAGCCCGCGCGCAATTCTGACCGGTCCGACCAGCACGCGATGCGACGGACCCTCGTTGTCGAAACAGTAGCCATCGGTCTGATGCCCGATGGTGTGGATGCCCTCGGGCAAATCGACAAAACCCTCCGCCGCAGTCGATTTCGGCCCCTGCCAGCCTGCGTCGTAGGCCGGCAACGTCGGGTTCTGCGCAAAGGCATGCAGCAGATCGGTCAGCATCAGCTCCTGATGCTGCTCCTCGTGGTTCAATCCGATTTCCAGGATGCGCAGGATGTCCGGCAGCGCGGCAGCGCTCGCCTCCGCGATCAGGCGCTCGATGGCGGCATCCACATGCGCGCGATAGTCCGCAACCTCGCCGGCGCTCGGGCGCGTGATCAGGCCGCGCTTCGGGCGCGCGTGACGCGGGCCGGCCGCGACGTAATAGGAGTTGAACAGGAACGCGAAGCGCTCGTCAAAGACCTTGTAGCCGGGCACGTTCGGCTGAATGAGGAAGGTCTCGAAGAACCATGTCGTGTGCGCGCGATGCCATTTGATCGGACTCGCGTCCGGCATCGACTGGATGACCTGGTCCTCCGCCGACAGGGGCGCCGCGCGCCGCTCGGTCTCGTGGCGCACGCGGCGGAACGCCTCGATCCAGCGCTCGCGGTCGGACGTTGGCAGGGCTTCCTTGAGAGCGGCGGGCGGCATCACGGTCTCCGCGGACAGGCGGAGATGGGCCCCGCGCCGCAAATGTCATATGGGATTGTGTCAGGGATACGCCGCATCTTGGAATCGAAATTTCGTGATACGCGCATTGAAAGCTTCACGGCATCGTGAGGGGCTGCCCCTCTCCCGCCGGAATAACGCAGCAAAGCGCCGGGGGTTCAATCGCCCTGCCGATTTGGCACGCGGTCTGTGCGGCATCTGACATAAGCTGCACGAATGATTTTGCCAGACCCGCTCCGCCGCATCGTCGAGGCCGAGTATCCGCGCTTTTCCGACGGCGAAATGGCGCGCCGCCGCCGCGCGATCGAGGCGCTGCTGGCCGAGGCCGGGTGCGAGCATCTCGTGTTCTGCGGCGCCAATCGCTTCGGCTCAGGCGTCCAGTGGCTCACCGGGTGGCCGGTGACGGCGGAAGCGGTCGGCGTGCTCATGCCCGGAAAGGCCGATGCGCTGTTCGTGCAGTACCATAACCATGTGCCGCAGGCGCGGCGGCTGGCGCGCGATGCCGAGGTGGCGTGGGGCGGGCAGTCGTCGATCGGCACGGCCGTCGCCGAACTGGAGAAGCGTGGCGCGCGGCCCGGCAAGGTCGCGACGATCGGACCTTTGACCGCCGAACAGCATGCCGCGCTGTCAGCCGTATTCGGCAAGGTCGTGAGCCTGAACAAGGGCTACGTGCGGCTGCGCATGATCAAATCAGCCGAAGAGCTGGAGTGGATGCGCATCGGCGCGCACTTCTCCGACCTCGGCATGATGGCGCTGCACGGGCTGCGGCCGGGACTGACCGAGCGCGAACTTGGCGATCTGGTCGAGCGCGCCTACGTGGCGCAGGGGGGCACCAACGTGATCCACTACTTCGGCGTCACGCCGATGCACGATCCGCA
Source organism: Hyphomicrobiales bacterium (assembly GCA_034669125.1). Taxonomy (GTDB): domain Bacteria; phylum Pseudomonadota; class Alphaproteobacteria; order Rhizobiales; family Xanthobacteraceae; genus PALSA-894. The sequence goes on along the minus strand of JAXDOA010000568.1, from coordinate 528 downwards.
ACGCGCGGTACCGGCGCAATTTCCCTCGACCCGGCGCGTTGAGAAGGGTGACATCGTGTTCGCCGAGATCAGCGCGGCGTTCTGGGACTATCCCGGACAGGTGCTGCGCTCATTTGCGCTCGGCGAGCCGACCTCGCTCTATCGCGACTTGCACGCGGCGGCCGACGCCGCATTCGACGCGATCGTCGCCGTGCTGCGCGACGGCGCCCTGCCCGCACAGGTCATCGAAGCCGCCCGGGTGTTCGAGGACGCGGGCTTCACCACCATCGACGATCTGCTGCACGGCTACGGCGGCGGATACCTGCCACCGATCCTTGGGAGCGCGAGCCGGCCGGCCGCGCCGGTGCCGGACGAGCCGTTCCGCGCCGGCATGACGGTGGTGGTCCAGCCGAACGTGGTGACGCGAGATGGCAAGGCTGGCGTGCAGACCGGCGAGATGGTGCTGATTACGCAGGCCGGCGTCGAGAGAATGCATCAGGTGCCGCGAGGTTTCGCGGTGCTAACGTAGCTGCTCCACCAGCCAGTCCG
>JAXDOA010000567.1:0-5092 GCA_034669125.1 Hyphomicrobiales bacterium | reverse complement strand
CTGCCCCTGGCACTGCACGATAGCTCCGGTTCCGAAAAGCAGATGGCTGATGCGCTAAGGTTCCTGAACACGCCGTACCATGTCCCTCCCCAGCAGGACATGACGCCGTATTTGATCAAGGGCTGGTTTCACAAGGCGGGAGACGAGTGGTTCTCTGTCGCGGCGAAGAATGTCACCGCGCTTCCTCGGGATATGGAGTTCGATCGCCTCACGAGTGAGGAACTCAAGACCGTTACCAAGGATCCCGCTGCGATCAATCAACGCTTCAGGCTCAGCCTGCGGTGTGACGATGCGTGCATTCTGACCTTTACGACGCAGGACGGAACGCAACTGGCGAAATCGCTCGGCGATCTGCGGAAGCAAGGTCTGTTTGGATACAGAATCTCGGGCGCGGTCCTTGTCGTCGAGAGTGTCGATAAGTTGGGCAGTCCGTTCGCTAGCGAGACCAGAATAGAGCGGATCGGCGGTCGAATTCGGACTGCGCTCGTATCCTACTACTACCTTGTCTATCTTCCGCTGCTGGCGCTCGGGGCACTCGCATTCCTGGCAGCCACCGTGATCCATCCGAGGCAAGCGGCGTTCAAGATTTCCTATCAGCTGGCCTTCGTGTGCTGGTCCCTTCTGCTTCTTCGCGTAATCGTGCTGAGTTTGATCGAGGCGACGTCCTTTCCGGCGTTGCAGGTTTTCTATATCGCGCCCGCGTATTTTGTGGCTATCGCCGCAGCGGTGCTTTCGATCGCTGCGCTGCTCGACCTTTCTGGCCTTGCGACGCTGCCGGTAAAGACGAAAAAGACCTTTCTTTCCAATACCATAAAGCGATGAGGGGCGGCGTCCCCGCAGTTGCAACGCCACCTCGACACGGTTATGACCCGGCAGCGCGCGAAACTGCGCGGTTCGCTGACAAGGCCTGAACACGGACATCATGGCGAAGACGCGTTTCTTCATTAGCGGCGGCGCGGGGTTCCTTGGCTCCAACCTGGTCAACACGATCCTCGATCGTGGTCTTGGACCCGTCACCGTCTTCGACAATTTTCTCACCGGCCGCCGCGAGCATTTCGGCGAGCGCGTCAGCTCGCCGGACCTGTCGATCGTCGCGGGGGATGCTTCCGACCTTCGTGCGCTGACCAATGCGGTGGGTGGCCACGACACCGTCGTGCATCTTGCGGCGAATTCCGACATCGCCAAGGCCGCGAGCGAGCCGCTGATCGACTTCGACAACGGCACACGGCTGACGCAGACATTGCTCGAAGCGATGCGCGCGACCGGCGTGAAGCGAATCCTGTTCACCTCCGGCAGCGGCGTTTACGGCGAGGTGCCGCCGAAGCCGATTCCGGAGGACTACGCGCCGCTCATTCCGATCTCGACCTACGGCGCTTCGAAGCTCGCCTCCGAGACACTCGTGAGCGCCTATTCTCACATGTTCGACATCGTCGGCACGGTGTTCCGTTTCGCCAACGTGGTCGGCCCGCACATGACGCATGGCGTCAGCCACGATTTCACCCGCCGCCTGCATGCGGATGCCTCGCGCCTGCAGATCCTTGGCGACGGCATGCAGAGCAAGCCCTACATTCACTCCGACGACGTGGTGGCGGCGATCCTGTTCATCCTGCAGAAGCAGACCAGCGACTATGCGTATTACAATGTCGGCTCGGAGGATCATCTCTTGGTGCGTGACATCGCCGACATCGTCACCGGCGAGATGGGCTTGAAGAACGTCAAATACGAGTACACTGGCGGGACGCGCGGCTGGCGCGCCGACGTGCCGGTCTACCGGCTCGACACGTCGAAAATCCGCGCGCTCGGCTGGAGCAACAAGATGAACTCGCGCGAGGCGGTGGTCGCGGCGGTGCGCTCACTGCTCGGCGAGATCGCGGCCGGCTTGTGAGGACGTGATGCAGTTTCCATCGCATGTGAAGCGCGTTCTGCTCACCGGGGGCGCGGGCTTCATCGGCAGCCACGTGCTCGACCTGCTCGCGCCGACCGGCGTCGAGTTCACCGTTTACGACAACCTCTCCAACGGCCGGCGCGAATACCTCGAACCCCATCTGTCTCGCCCCAACGTCAACTTCGTGCAGGGCGACGTGACCGATCTCCCGCGCCTGATCGAAGCGGCGCGTGGGCAGGACCTCGTATGGCATCTCGCCGCCAACACCGACATCATCGGCAGCCACGAAAACCCGTCGCGTGATCTCAACGATTGCGCGGTCGGCACGTTCAATGTGGTCGAGGCCATGCGCAAGACCGGCGTGCGCGATCTCATCTTCGCATCGACTGGCGCGGTGTACGGCAACATTTGCGCCGAGCGTTCTGTCGCGGAGGATGCAGGCCCGCTGCTGCCGGTCTCGACCTACGGTGCCGGCAAGATCGCCAGCGAAGCCTTCATCTCGTCGTTCTGCCACGTCTACGGTTTGCGCGCGTGGATGTATCGCTTCGGCAATGTGATCGGCGCGCGCATGACTCACGGCGTGATCTACGATTTCCTCGCGCGGCTGAAAAAGGATTCCAGCGAGTTGCTCGTGCGTGGCGATGGGCGGCAGGAGAAGAACTATTTTCTGGTCGAGGAATGCATTAGCGGCATGCTCTACGGCTACGCGAACATTTCAATGACCGATGAAGAGCCGTGCGGCGTCTTCAATCTCGGCACGCCGACCGTCACCAAGGTGATCGACATCGCGCGAATCGTGGTCGAGGAGATGGGGGTCAACGCGCCGGTCCGCATCGAAGGCACTAAGAAAGCCTGGCCGGGCGACCAGCCGCGCGTGCATTTCGAAGTCGACAAGCTGTCGAAGCTCGGCTGGAAGTCCAGGCTGAATTCGGACCAGTCGGTGCTGATCGCGGTGCGCCGCATGCTCGACAAGCCGGGCAGCCACGTGTGGGTGCAATGAAGATCGCGGTCCTCGGCCTCTGGCATCAGGGCGTCGTCGGCGCGGCCTGCCTCGCCGAGATGCGCCATGATGCGGTCGGCGCGGATGCCAATGCCGAGACCATCGCGAAGCTGAAGTCGGGCAAGGCACCGTTGTATGAGCCGGGGCTCGACGATCTTCTCGAGAAGGGCGTCAATGGCGGAAAGCTGACCTTCACCACCGATGTCGCGGCCGCCGTGCGCGGCGCCCCGTTCGTGTTCGTCATGTTCGATACACCAGTCGATGAGAATGACGAAAGCGATCTGTCCGGCATCTTCTCGACCTTCGACGCGATCGCGCCGGCGCTCGAGCCCGGCGCTATCATTCTGGTGACCGCGCAGGTCCCGGTCGGCACCTGCGATCAATTGCTGGCGCGCCTGAAAAAGGCCGCGCCGGACACTTCGGTGACGATCGCCTATCAGCCGGAGAACCTGCGACTCGGGCAGGCGATCGAGCGCTTCAAGGCGCCGCCGCTGCCGGTGATCGGCTGCGACGATCCGGCGGCGTTCGACAAGCTGTTGACCGTCGTCGGCCCGCTGGCGCCGGAATGGCACCTCGTCAGCCTGCGAACGGCTGAGATGATCAAGCATGCGCTCAATGGTTTCCTCGGCTTGAGCATCTGCTTCGCCAACGAGCTGGGAAACATTTGCGATGAGGTCGGCGCGGACGGCAAGCGCGTCGGCGAAATGCTGCGGCTGGAGCCGCGCGTCGGCGCGAAGGCGATGCTGCTGCCGGGTCTCGGGTTCTCGGGCGGCACGCTCGCGCGCGACATGCAGGCCTTGCGCAAGCTTGGCAAGCGCTTCGATCTCGGCACGCCGCTGCTCGATGGCGCCTGGGCCGCCAACGAGACGCAGAACAGCCTGGTCGTGCGCAAGCTCGCGCAGGTCGTGCCCGATCTCGCGAAAGCCCGCGTTGCCGTGCTCGGGCTCACGTACAAGGCCGACACTAGCACGCTGCGCCGCTCCGCCGCGCTTGAGGTGATCGGCGATCTCGTGAAGAAAGGCACCAAGGTGAATGCGCACGATCCGCGCGCGGACCGGCAGGAGATCAAGGCGCACACCGAGTTCGCGTTCTTCGAAGATCCGCTCGCCGCAGTCAGCGGTACCGATGCGCTGGTGCTGATGACGCCTTGGGCCGACTATCGCGATCTCGATTTTGCGGCGGTAAAGAGCCGCATGGCCAAGCCCTATGTGCTCGACACCGCCGGCCTGTGGAACGCCGACGAACTCACCCGCCTCGGCTTCGCTTATGATGAGATCGGCCGCGGACGGCATCCGCGAACGCAGACTGTGAGCTGACGATGCGCGTGTCCTTCATCGGTGCCGGGCTTCAGACGCGCCGCCGCGCGCCGGTGATCCAGCAATCCCCGGACGACGAGCTTGTCGAGATTGTCGGGCATGAGCCGACGCCGCCGAAAGGCCTGATCGAACAGTTCGGTGGAACGTGGGGTACCGATTGGCGGCGCGCCGTCGAGCGCAAGGATGTCGACGCGATCCTTGTCTGCACGCCGCCGCACCTGCATGCCGAGATCACGATCGCGGCGCTGCTGGCCGGCAAACACGTGCTGTGCGAAAAGCCGCTCTGCCGGACCGTTGAAGAGGCCGAGGCGATGGTCGCCGCCGCGCGCGCCGCCAAGCGCGTGCTCAAATGCGGCTTCAACCATCGCCACCATCCGGCCGTGCTTGAGGCGCGCAAGCGTTTCGAGGCCGGAGACTTCGGTAAGCCCATCGCGGCGCGCTGCCGCTATGGCATTTGCGGACGGCCGGGCTACGAGAAGGAATGGCGCGCCGATCCGGCCCGCGCGGCGGGCGGGCAGTTTGCCGAGCAGGGGCCGCATGCGGTCGACCTGTTTCGCTGGTTTCTCGGCGATCTCACCGATGTGAGCTGCATGACCTCGATCGGCTATTTCCGCGAGCAGCCGCTCGAGGACAACGGCATGGCGCTGTTCCGCTCGGCGAGCGGCGCGATGGCGACGCTGCATTCCAGCCTGACGCACTGGAAGAACCTGTTCTCGTTCGAACTGATGGGCGAGGACGGCTACTTCGAGGTCGAGGGACTTGGCGCGAGCTACGGCACCGAGCGTCTGCGCGTCGGGAAGCGGGATTTCACCGCGCCGTTCCAGGATCTCGTGATCGACTACCGCGGCGGCGACTCGTCGTGGCAGTCGGAGTGGCGCGAGTTCAAGTCTG
>JAXDOA010000566.1:0-5501 GCA_034669125.1 Hyphomicrobiales bacterium | reverse complement strand
GCCGCCGGCGCCGTCCGGCGAGCAAGATATCCTCGCGGCGATCGACAGCGAGACAAGCTGCGTCGTCGTGCAAACGCCTGATGTGTATGGGCACTTGCATGACCTGCGCCCGATCGCCGAGAAGGCGCATGCGGCGGGCGCGCTGCTGATCGCGGTCGTCACCGAGATCGTATCGCTCGGGCTCGTCACATCGCCGGGCGAAATGGGCGCCGATATCGTGGTTGGCGAAGGACAATCGATCGGCAATGCGCTCTCGTTCGGCGGGCCTTATGTCGGTCTGTTCGCAAGCCGCACGAAGTATGTGCGGCAGATGCCCGGCCGGCTGGTCGGCGAGACCGTCGATGCCGAAGGCAAGCGCGGCTTCGTGCTTACGCTCTCCACGCGCGAGCAGCACATCCGGCGCGAGAAGGCGACCTCGAACATCTGCACGAACTCCGGGCTCTGCACGCTCGCGTTCACCATCCATCTCTCGCTGCTCGGCGAAGCCGGCCTGCGGCGGCTCGCGCGTATCAACCACGCCAACGCGGTGAAACTTGCCGATGCGCTCGGCGCGGTGCCGGGCGTGACGGTGCTCAATGAAACTTTCTTCAACGAGTTCACGATCCGCGTGCCGGGCGACGCGGCGGAGGTGATCGAGCGGCTTGCCGCCAAGAGCGTCCTCGGCGGCGCGCCGGCCTCGCGCCTCGATCCGGGGCGGCCGGAGCTGCGCGATCTCATCATCGTCGCGTCAACGGAGGTGAACACCGACGAGGACCGCGCCGCTTACGCGACCGCCCTCAAGGAGGTGCTGGCATGAACCGCCAGGGCCGTCCGACCGAACCCATCGAGGCGCTCGCAACCGCACCGAACACGTTCACCGGCAATCGTGCGCTGCGCATCGAGGAAGCGCTGATCTTCGAGATCGGGCGCACGCAAGTCACCGGCGTCGATCTCGACGAACCTGCAGCGTTCACGCCGCGCCTCGGCGGCCTCGAACGCAAGGACATCGGCTTGCCGGGACTCTCCGAGCCCGAAGCGGTGCGTCATTACGTGCGCCTGTCGCGCATGAATTACGGCATCGACACCGGCGTGTTTCCGCTCGGCTCGTGCACCATGAAGCACAATCCGCGCCTGAACGAGAAGATGGCGCGGCTGCCCGGCTTTGGCGACATCCATCCGCTGCAGCCGCAATCGAGCGTGCCCGGCGCGCTCGCGCTGATGACCGAGCTGTCGCGCTGGCTCTGCGAATTGACCGGCATGCCGGCGGTGGCGCTGACGCCGAAGGCGGGCGCGCATGGCGAGCTGTGCGGCATGATGGCGATCAAGGCCGCGCTTGCCGCGCGCGGGGAAAGGCGCTCAGTCGTACTCGTGCCGGAGTCCGCGCATGGCACCAATCCGGCGACCGCCGCGCTGCTCGGCTATCGCGTTGAATCCATTCCGGCGCGTCCGGACGGCACGGTCGATCCCGCGGAGGTGAAGAAGCATCTCTCGACCGACGTCGCCGCCATCATGCTGACCAATCCGAACACCTGCGGGCTGTTCGAGCGCGACGTGGTGGCGATCGCCGAAGCCGTGCACGCGGTCGGCGCCTACTTCTATGCCGACGGCGCGAATTTCAACGCCATCGTCGGCAAGGTGCGTCCGGGCGATCTCGGCGTCGATGCGATGCACATCAACCTGCACAAGACGTTCTCGACGCCGCACGGCGGCGGCGGCCCGGGCGCCGGGCCGGTGACGCTGTCGGCCGCGCTCAGCGACTTTGCGCCGCTGCCTTACGTGATCACGGACAAGGATGGTGTGCGGCTGGTCGAGCACGCGGAGGACGGCGCGGGCCAGCCGTTCGGCCGCATGTGCGCGTTCCACGGCCAGATGGGCATGTTCGTGCGCGCGATGAGCTACATGCTGGCGCACGGCTCCGACGGCATGCGGCAGGCATCGGAAGATGCGGTGCTCAATGCGAACTATGTGAAGGCCGGATTGAAGGACCTGATGTCGCTCCCGTTCGGCGACCGTGCCTGCATGCATGAGGTTCTGTTCGACGACGCGTGGCTCGACGGCACCGGCGTGTCGACGCTCGATTTCGCCAAGGCGATGATCGACGAGGGCTATCATCCGATGACGATGTATTTCCCGCTCGTCGTGCACGGCGCGATGCTGATCGAGCCGACCGAGTCGGAAAGCAAGGCCTCGCTTGACCTGTTCGTCGCGGCGTTGCGCGATTTGGCGCAGGCCGCCAGACGCGGCGACACCGCGCGGTTCTCCGCTGCGCCGTATTACGCGCCGCGCCGAAGGCTCGACGAGACGCGCGCCGCGCGCGTGCCCGTGCTGCGGTGGGTGAAGCCGGCGGTGCAGAAGGAAGCTGCGGAGTAGCACTGTGTCCCGGGCGCACTGCGGCGCCATAGCCGACGCAAAGCGTCGGCGTTCTAGACGGCCGCGTAGCGGCCTTATGGTGCCGCTGTGCAGACCCGGGACTCCGGTTTCTTTCGCATCAACGAAGCAACCGGGGTCCCGCATCTGCGGTGCACCGCGTGCGGGACACGAACGGCTACAACGCCATGTTCATCGGCTCCGGATAATACCGGAATCCGTCGCCCTGCTTCGCGACGTGTCCGTATCCCGGCCACGCGAAGTGATAGGCCACGATCGGCGTCTTGTTCGCCGCCAGCATGTTTAGGAGCCGCACGCGGGTCTGCGCCGACTGCTTCGGATCGGTGTCATAGGCGAATTCGGTGAGCGGCTTCTCCATCAGCAGCACCGGGTGATGCGTCAGGTCGCCGATATAGGCCATCGACTTTCCGCCCGACGAGATGTTGAAGATCGTGTGGCCGACCGTGTGGCCGGGCGCGCCGATCGCCGTGATGCCGGGCAGGAATTCCTGGCCGTCCTTGATGAACACGACGCGGTCGCGCACGGGAAGAAGGTTCTTCTTCGCCTGGGCGAGGAAGGATTTCAGCGGCCCGCTCGCGAGCTTCTCGTCGGTCCAGAACTCGAGATCGGATTGCTGGATGTAGAACTGCGCATTCGGGAAGTTGCTCTTGCCGTCGTCGCCGACATTGCCGCCGAGGTGATCGATGTGCGCATGGCTCATCACCACGGCGTCGATGTCTTTCGGATCGATGCCGGCCGCTTTTATGCTGTTGAACAGCTTGCCGGTGGTCGGGCCGAAATCCTTCGCGCTGCCCATGCCGGTGTCGAACAGCACGAGATGACTGCCGGTGTTGACGATCAGCGCGTTCTGCTCAAGCACGGCGTTTGCCAGCGGCAGGAAGTTGCTGTCGAGTTGCCGCGCGATCTCTTCCTTGCTCAATCCCAGAAATGCCTGGGTCGGATCGCCGAGCGGCAGCGGGCCGTCCGACACGACCGTCGCCTCGGCATTGCCGAGCTTGAAGCGATAGAAATACGGCGCCTGGGTGCCGAGCATCGGCGCCTTGGCGAAAGCGGGTGCACTCGCGAGACCCGCCGCCACGATGGCGGAGCCGCCCTGCAGCAACCGACGGCGTGAAAGGGAAATCACGTCCTTGGTCATTGTCGCCTCCTTGCGTTTCCGGGCCGGTCGAATTGCCGGTTTCCGAGTGCGCAGTCTACGACCCCAACAGCGGCGGTTGCATGACACGATCTCGCGACCGGGAAAAATGGGCAGCAGCTCTGCAACTGTGACAGGACATGTGCGATCGTCATGATTTTACCGGGGAATTTCCGCCAGAGGCTCGGCCAAATCGGCCGGACTGGGCGTCGCGCGGTTATAACCTGCGTACGGATTTCCCACTACCGTCAGGGACTACCTGAAACGAGTTGGGCTGGAGCGGCTGAGATCGGCGTGACGTTCGAGCGACCGGCCGGGCCGTAACGATCAGTTCAGCTTCGTCTTCACGTCGCCGATGCCGCGGGCGAGCAGATCGTCCGCGACCTTGCCCTTCACCGTTGAGGTCAGGATCTTCTCCGCCGCCGTCACGGCCGCTTCGGCAGCGGCCGCGCGGACATCCGCGATCGCCTGCGCCTCGGCCTGCGCGATCTTGGTCTCGGCCATCTTGGTGCGGCGTGCGACGAACTCTTCCATCTTGGTCTTGGACTCGGCCGCGATCCGCTCCGCTTCGGCTTTCGCGCCTTCGATGATCGCAACGGCCTCTTCGTCCGCCTGACGCTGTTTCGCCTTGTATTCGGCGAGCAGCTTCTGGGCCTCTTCTTTCAGGCGGCGCGCCTCGTCGAGCTCCGCCTGAACGCGCTTGGCGCGATCGTCGAGCGCGCCGAGCAGCATCTTGGGCACGCCCACATAGACGAGAATGCCGACAAAGATCAGGAACGCGACGGCGACCCAGAATTCGGGTTCTGCGAACATGCTTGTCCTCAGCCTTTCCATGCTTGTCCTCAGCCTTTCAGCGCGTCGTCGACCGCCGCCGTGACCGCCGGAGCGGGCGGGGTTACGCCGATCAGCCGCTCCACGATCGCACTTGCCGCGTCGACCGCGATGCCGCGCACATTCGCCATGGCGGCGGTTTTGGTGGCGGCGATCTGCTTCTCGGCCTCGGCGAGCTGTACGTTGAGCTTTGTCTCCAGCGCCTTGCGGCGCTCCTCGGCCTCGGCATGCAGCTTGTCTCGGATTTCGGCGCCGATCGCCTGCGCGCGGTTGCGCGCGTCGGCCAGCGCTTTTTCGTAAGCCGCGAGGGCTGCCTCCGATTCGTCCTTCGCGCGCTGCGCGTCGGCGAAGTCGCCCCGGATGCGCTTGTCCCGCGCCTCGAAAATACCGCCGATACGCGGGATCGCGATGCGCGAGATCACCAGATAGAGCGCGACAAACGTGATGACCAGCCAGACGATCTGGGACGCGAACGTCTCCTTGGCGAACGGCGGAAAACCCTTACCGTGCTCGCTCGGAGGGATATGCTCGACCGAGCTGGTCGTCTGTGGTGACTTCTGCGCCATGGCCCGTTCCAACGCTGGGGGCCCGCGGCTGATGCCGCCGGCCTTCCCGTCAACGGCTCTGAACGATCAGAGCGCGAACAGCAGCAGCAGCGCGATCAGCAGCGAGAAGATGCCGAGCGCTTCGGTCACGGCAAACCCGAAGATCAGGTTGCCGAACTGGCCCTGCGCGGCCGACGGGTTGCGCAGCGCGGCGGCGAGGTAGTGGCCGAAGATCATGCCCACGCCGACGCCGGCGCCGCCCATGCCGATGCAGGCGATGCCTGCGCCAATGTATTTCGCGGCGACTGGATCCATTTGGAAAGCTCCTTTCGAGATTGAACGGGTGTCGGGCTCAGTGGCCCGGGTGGATGGCGTCGTTGAGATAGATGCCGGTGAGGATGGTGAACACGTAGGCCTGCAGGAACGCGACCAGCAGCTCGAGCGCGGTGAGTGCAATCACCATGCCGAGCGGCAGCACCGCGCCGGCCATGCCGACGATGCCGAGGCCCGCGAGCAGCGTGATGAAGCCGGCGAAAACCTTCAGCGCGATGTGGCCGGCCAGCATGTTGGCGAACAGACGGACGCTGTGGGAGACCGGCCGCAGGAAGAACGACAGGATCTCG
>JAXDOA010000565.1:0-6068 GCA_034669125.1 Hyphomicrobiales bacterium | reverse complement strand
GAAGGATGGCACACGCTCGGAGTCTGCGGCCATCCTTCGAGGGCCGCTTCGCGGCCACCTCAGGATGAGGCCTGCGTCAATCGTGCCTCGCCAGAAACGCCTCCACCTCGGCGCGCGTCGGCGCGCTCAGGATTCCGCCGTAACGCGTGCACTTGAGCGCCGCGGCGGCGGCCGCGAAGCGCATCGCCTCGCGCTCGGATTTTCCCTCGGCCAGCATCAGCGTGAACGCGCCGTGGAAGGTGTCGCCGGCGCCGAGCGTGTCGACCACATCGACCGCGAATGCCGGGACCTGCCGCAACTCGCCATCGGCGAGCCACAGCACATCGTTCGCGCCATCGGTCACGGCGACGAAGGCCTTCGTCATCTTCGATACATCGATCAGCGCGCGCCCGAGGTGATCACTGCCCGCGGTCGCGCGCAGCCCTTCGGCCGAGAACACCACATGCGACACCTGGGTCAGCAGCATGTTGCTGTCGTGGCGCGGCTCATCGGCATCGAGCACAACCGGAATGCGGCGCTTGAGCGCGGCCACGCACACCTCGCTGACGAAGCCGGGGAATCGATTATCCGCGATCACGGCGTCCGCGTCCGCCACCAGCGCCGCCGCGTCGTGCGGGCGCGCCGCCATCAGCGCATCGTCGCGGAAATTGACGATCGCGCGCTCGCCGCGCCCGTCGATCGAGATCGCCGACAGCGGCGACGTGATGCCGTCGACGCGCGGGCAGTCCACGCACGCGATGCCCTCGCGCGCCGCGAGCGCCAGCATCGTGTCGCCGACATTATCGGTGCCCGCGGGCCCGCCGAACGGGCCTGAGAAACGCGCACGGGCGCCAAGATGCGCGATCGCGACCGCGGCGTTGGCGGCATTGCCGCCGTTGATGGTGCGGAATTCGCTCGCCTGCGTCTTCACGTCCGGCCGCGGGAAGCGCTCGACACGGAACACGAGATCGAGCACCGCGATGCCGGTGCACACCACATTCTTCGGTTTAGCCAAAGACACCGTCGCCCTCTTCGACCCAGGCGCGGATGATGTGGTGCGCGATCGCGATCGGCGGTGGAATGCTGATGCCTTCCGGATGCTGCCCGATGAACATCAGCGCGACCTCGTCGCGCGTGAACCAGCGCGCGTCCTCGAGCTCCTCGCGGTCGACCGTGATGTCGGTGTCGATCGCCTGCGCGTGGCAGCCGATCATCAGCGACATCGGAAACGGCCAGGGCTGGGACGCGAAATACTTCACGCGCCCGCACCTGATGCCGGCTTCTTCCAATGTCTCGCGCCGCGCCGCTTCCTCGATGTTCTCGCCCGGCTCGACGAAGCCCGCAAGGCACGACCACATGTTGGCGACGAAACGCCCCGCGCGCCCGAGCAGGCACTTGTCACCGCTCACCGCCAGCATGATCACGACCGGATCGGTGCGCGGGAAATGCTCGACCTTGCAGGACGGACATTCGCGCTTCCACCCGGCTTGCGAGACATTCGTCGGCGCGCCGCAATTGGCGCAGAAGCGATGCCGCGCGTGCCACGCGAGCAGCGCCTTCGCCTCGGCGAGCGGCGCCAGATCATCCGGCGGCACCAGACCCTGCACGGCGATGGAGCGCAGGTCGGTGACGAAAAGATCAGGCCGCCCTTTCAGGGCTTTCGTGGCTTCCGGATCGAGCGCGATGCCGAAGCGGCCGGCCTCGCCGGCAAGGCCGAGAAACACGGACTCGGCGGTCGGCGCGAGCGCGCGCGCCTCGTCGGGGCGGAACATCGGATCGGCACCGTTCGCGCCCTTCTTCATCACGACGAGCTCGCCGCCGATCGCGACGGTTCTGGCGTGCGTATCGGCCTCGCAGGCCGCGAGGAACGACGCATCGGTGCGGCGCTCGGCGACGCGCGCCAGAATGCTGGCGGTGTAGCCGAGCAACGGCTTCGGCCCGAGATCGAACGGCATGAGAGAACTCCGGCGAGGGCGCGAACGTGGCATGGGAGCGTCCGCCCTTCAAGGCGACCGGGCGCGCTTAGTCGAGCCAGATCTTCTTCCGCAGCGGAGCCACGAAATTGTGCAGGTCCTCGCGCTCGTAATTGCGCGGCGGCACCGCGCCCCACACCGGCTTCGGCCACGCGGCATCGTTGCGGAACCGCGCAATGATGTGCACATGCAGTTGCGGCACCGCATTGCCGAGCGCCGCGATGTTGAGCTTGTGGCACGCGGTCACCGCCTTCAGTGCGCGTGCGACGCGCGTCACCTCGGTCATCAGTTGCGCCTGTTCCACCTCGTCGAGATCGATCACCTCGGTGACGTCCGGCCGGCGCGGAACCAGCAGCAGCCAGGGATAATTCGCGTCATTGATGACCAGCACGCGCGACAGCGGCAAATCGCCCAGGCTCGCGGTATCGCGGTCGAGTTGCGGGTGCAGCGTCCAGGCGTCGGCCATGAAATTCGTCCGGAAAATCAATCGGCCGGGGAAAGCTAGCACGGTGCCGCCGCGCGGCGCTTGCATTCGTGCTTTGTTCGCCTGATATAGGAGCCGGGAGGTTGGCGGTGGACGAGCCACTCGCCAACCGGGTCAGGTCCGGAAGGAAGCAGCCCTAACGAGCTTCGACTCGGGTCGCTCGTCAGCCTCCCACTTTCAGATTTCAGTTCCACATGGGGCCGCAGCGTAGGTCACGATGAACGACGCCACGAGCCCCGAGCCCGGCCTTGACCTCGGTGCGACCGCTGCGCCGGGCGGGCCGTCCTACCGGGTGCTGGCGCGCAAATACCGTCCCTCGACCTTCGCCGACCTGATCGGCCAGGACGCGATGGTGCGCACGGTCTCGAACGCATTCGAGACCGGCCGCATTCCGCAGGCCTGGATCCTCACCGGCGTGCGCGGCGTCGGCAAGACGACCACCGCGCGCATCCTCGCCCGCGCGCTGAATTACGAACTCCCCGACGGCTCGGTGAAGGGCTCGACCATCGCGATGCCGAAGCTCGGCCTGCACGATCAGGCGATCATGGAGAGCCGCCACGTCGACGTGATCGAGATGGACGCGGCCTCGCACAACGGCGTCGACGACGTGCGCCAGATCAACGAGGCGGTGCGCTACTCGCCGGTGTCGGCGCGCTACAAGGTCTACATCCTCGACGAAGTGCACATGCTCTCCACGCCGGCGTTCAATGCGCTGCTCAAGACGCTGGAAGAGCCGCCGCCGCATGTGAAATTCGTTTTTGCGACGACCGAAATCCGCAAAGTGCCGATCACGATCCTGTCGCGCTGCCAGCGCTTCGACCTGCGCCGTGTCGATGCCGCGCTGCTGGTGAGACACCTCGAAGGCATTTGCGCCAAGGAAAGCATTTCGGCCGAACCCGAGGCCCTCGCGCTGATCGCACGCGCCGCCGAAGGCTCGGTGCGCGACGCGCTCTCGCTGATGGATCAGGCGATCGCGCATGCGGCAGGCTCCGTGCGCGCCGAAGACATACGCCAGATGCTCGGCCTCGCCGACCGCACGCGCATCATCGACCTGTTCGAGGCGCTGATGCGCGGCGACATGGGCAAGGCGCTCGGCGAATTGCGCGACCAGTACGATTCCGGCGCCGATCCGGCGGTGGTGCTCTCCGACCTGGCCGAGTTCACGCATTTCGTCACCCGCGTGAAGGTCTTGCCGGCGATCGCCGACGATCTCTCGCTCGCCGAGGCCGAGCGCACGCGCGGGCGCGCGTTCGCGGCGGCGCTCTCGATGCGCGTGCTCTCGCGCGCATGGCAGATGCTGTTCCGGGGGCTCGCCGAGGTGAAGGAAGCCGGCAAGCCGCTCGCCGCCGCCGAGATGGTGCTGGTGCGCATCGCCTATGCGGCCGATCTGCCGACGCCCGACGAGGTGATCCGCGATATTCAGAGCGGCGCCGCGGCGCCCGCCCCGGCGAACGGCGGCCCGGCGGCGCGCGGCACGCCTGCGCCGCGCTTCGATCCGCCGCGCGGTTCACCGCGCGCATCGCTCGCGCCCGCGCAACTCGTCACCGCACAGGTGCCGGATATCTCGGTGCTGCGGGTCGATCCTGCGGCGGCGCCGACGCTCAGCGTCGCGACGTACCCGGCCCTCATCGCGCTCGCGAACGAGAAACGCGACATCCTGATGAAGACCGCGCTGGAGCGCGACGTGCGGCTGGTGCGCATCGAGGACGGCAAGCTCGAAATTGCGCTCGAGCCGAGCGCGCGCAAGACGATGGTTCAGGACCTGCAGCGCAGGCTGTCGGAATGGACCGGCCGCCGCTGGATCGTGGTGGTGTCGTCGGAGGCGGGCGCCCCGACGGTGAATTCGCAGGTTGAGGCCAAGCGCAGCGAACTGGAACAGGGCGTGCGTGCCGACCCGCTGGTGCAGGCGGTGCTGACGCGCTTTCCCGGCGCCGAGATCGTCGGCGTGCGCCGGCGCGACGACCTGAGCGCGCCGGACATCGCGGCGCCGGCTCCTGACGAGCCTTTGCCCAATCCCGAAGACTACGGCGCGGACGAGGACGACAGGTGAGCGATGGCTGACTTTCTCGGGATGATGAAGCAGGCGACCCAGCTTCAGGCGAAGATGCAGGAGATGCAGGCCGAGCTCGACCAGATCACGGTCGAGGGCATGGCCGGCGGAGGCCTGGTGTCGGTCACGATGTCGGCCAAGGGCGACCTGAAGACCGTGCGCATCGACGACACGCTGGTAAAGCCGGGCGAGAAGGAGATCATCGAAGACCTGATCGTCGCGGCGCATGCCGACGCGCGCCGCAAGGCCGAAGCGCTGCTCGCCGACAAGATGAAGAGTCTCACTGGCGGCCTGCCGCTGCCGCCGGGGCTGAAGTTGTTTTAATGCCCGCCGTTGCTGGACCCGAGATCGAACGCCTGATCCAGTTGCTCGCCCGCCTGCCGGGGCTGGGCCCGCGTTCGGCGCGGCGTGCCGCGCTTCATCTCATCAAGAAGCGCGAGCTGTTGATGGCGCCGCTCGCCAGCGCGCTGCAGACCGCGATCGAGAAGATCGTCGTGTGCGGGACGTGCGGCAACATCGACACCCAGAACCCCTGCACGGTGTGCATCGACCCGCGGCGCGATCAGTCGGTCATCGTCGTGGTGGCGGACGTCGCGGACCTGTGGGCGCTGGAACGCGCGGGCGCCATCAACGCGCGCTATCACGTGCTCGGCGGCACGCTCTCGCCGCTCGATGGCATCGGCCCGCAGGACCTGACCATCGACGCACTGGTGTCGCGCGCGCATGATTCAGCCGTGAGCGAGGTGATCCTCGCGCTCAACGCCACCGTCGATGGCCAGACCACCGCGCACTACATCACCGACCTCTTGCGCGACGCGAACGTGAAGGTGACGCGGCTGGCGCACGGCGTGCCGGTCGGCGGCGAGCTCGACTATCTCGATGAGGGCACGCTCTCGCAGGCGATCCGCAGCCGCACGGCGTTCTAGCTGGCTTTCGCCGCCCGCTGTGCGAGCGAAGCGAAATGCCCGCGCACTTGCAGCCAGGCCAGCAATAGCAGCCCCGGGATCCCGGCGAACGCGCAGATCGCGAAAAACCACCCCCAGCCTGCCCATTCGACGACATAGCCGGCGCCGGCCGAAAGATAAGTGCGGCCGATGGCAGAGAGCGCAGTGAGTAGCGCGAATTGCGTCGCCGTGTGCAGTGGATTTTTGCACAGCGACGACAGGTAGCCGACGAAGATCACCGTGCCGATCGCGCTGGTGAAATTCTCCACCGTGATGGCAAACGAAAGCCACGCGATATCCTTGCCGACCAGCGCCTGCCAGGAGAACGCGAAGTTCGCGGTCGCCTGCAGGATGCCGCCGATCCAGAGGCTCGTCGCGAGCGGATAGGCGCGCGCCACGTAGCCGCCCGCAAAGCCGCCAAGCAGCGTCGCGGCAAATCCCAGCCCCTTGATGACGTTCGCGTAGTCGATGCGCGTGAAACCGAGATCGATGACGAAAGCAGCCGTCATCGCGCCGGCGAGCGCATCGGTGAACTTGAACAGCACCACGAAGGCGAGCACGACGACCGCCATGTCCTGCAGCAGGAAATCGGCGAGCGCGGTGCGTGCGGTGTTGAACACGCGGGTGAGCTTGCTCTC
>JAXDOA010000564.1:0-3577 GCA_034669125.1 Hyphomicrobiales bacterium | reverse complement strand
CGTGCCCATCAGGTAACGGCCGAACGGAATCTTGTCATAGGAGGGCAGCGGAAACTCGGTCAGCGGCAACCGGTCCTTGGTCTTGAAAACCATCTGCTGCGCGGGCGGCGCGGTGTTCTCGTCGATCGCGCGGATGATCGCGTCGGTCGCATCGCCAAGCTCGCCGACGTGCAGGTAGTCGAAGCCAGGATACATCTCGGGCGACGCCGACACCGAGGGCCCGCCCAGCACCGTCACCTTGCCGGCCGCCTTGGCGCGCGCCTGGATATTGCGAATCTGCTCGCCCTGAATGTGCATGCCGGTGACCAGCACCACATCGGCCCAGGCGAAGTCGGCGTCGCTTGCCGGCTTGATGTTCTCGTCGACGAAGCGGACCGGCCAGCTCTCCGGCATGTAGGCGGCGATCAGCAGCAGGCCCTGCGGCGGCATGAAGGCCTTCACGCGGTACATCAGCTTGTAGGCGTGCTGGAAGGTACCGAACGACGGCGTGTAGCCTGGAAAAACGCACAACACGCGACGTCTGTTCTTCACCGGCACCGGGCAATGCACTGCGGCCTCGCATTCCGCCCCTGTCGTTTCGCGCGCACGCGTTCGGGGCCATCTGCGCTTATCATCCACAATCACCGGCCTCGTTCAACGGCTATTGCGAGTGTGTTGCCGAACCACATAGGCTGAATGCTTCGAGTTGGAGCCGGAATGGACGGGTTCCTGATCCACGCGAGCTTCGACGTTCTCGCCTGGCTTGCGGCGGGCGCGGCGGGCATTTGGCTGATGCGCTCAGGGCGCGTTTTGTTTCCGGTTCCGCAACCGTTGCGCTTGACCTATCTGGCGGCGCTGATCTTCGGGGCCGGGCTTGGCGCGGTCGTCTTCGGCAGTGCCAACCTTTGGCTCTCGGGGCTCCCGGGGATCGCCCGCTCGATCGAGGGCGCGGTTGCGGGTGCCATTGTGGCGATCGAAGTCTACAAGCGGATCGCGGGAATCACGTTGCGCACCGGTGCGCGCTTTGCGCTTCCGTTCGCGGTCGGGGTCGCGGTCGGCCGCATCGGCTGCTTTCTCTCGGGGCTCGACGACTTCACCCACGGGACGCCGACCGATCTGCCGTGGGCGCATGACTTCGGCGACGGCGTGCCGCGCCACCCGGTCCAGCTCTACGAAAGCGCCGCCATGGCGGCGTTCGCCGCGCTCTACATGTGGCGCGTCTTGAACCGCGACCGGTTCTGGATCGACCAGGGGTTCTACCTCGCGGTCGGCATCTATGGCCTGCAACGCTTCGTCTGGGAGTTCTTCAAGCCGTATGGAACGTTGATCGGCCCGTTCACGCTGTTTCATGTCCTCTCGGCGGCCGTGTTCGCATACGCGATCGTGATGATCGCGACGGCGCCAAAACCACAAGGCAGTCAGCATGAACGCGCCTTTGCGTAGATCGCGGCCCTACATCTTCTGGGGCCAGACACAGTCGCTGTGCGAAACCTGTCTCGCGCTCGTGCCGGCCAAGATCGAAATCGTCGGCAACGAAGTCTGGTACGAGAAGCGCTGCCGCCAGCACGGCGTCCAATCCACGTTGCTGTCGAGCGACGCCGCCTACTGGCGCATGTGCAAGGACTACATCAAGCCCGGCGACAAGCCGCTCGCGTTCCAGAACCGCACCGAGTTCGGCTGCCCGTACGATTGCGGGCTGTGCCCGGACCACGAGCAGCATTCGTGCCTGGCGTTGATCGAGATCAACGAGCATTGCAATCTCACCTGTCCGGTGTGCTTTGCGGAGTCCTCGCCGCAGAAATCGAAGCATCTGCCGGTCGCCACGGTGGCGCGCATGCTCGACGCGCTGGTCGCGAGCGAGGGCGAGCCGGACCTCGTGCAGATTTCCGGCGGCGAGCCGACTTTGCATCCGGAATTCTTTGCCATTCTGGACGAGGCGCGCCGCCGCCCGATCCGCCACGTGATGATCAATACCAACGGGCTGCGCATCGCGCAGGAGCCGGATTTCGTCGCCCAACTCGCCGAACGCAAGCGTGGGCTCGAAATCTATCTGCAGTTCGATTCGCTTCAGCGTGACGCGCTGATGAACCTGCGCGGCGCGGACCTGCGGCGGGTGCGCCGCGAGGCGCTGGAAAACCTCGAACGGCATGGCATCTCAACCACGCTGGTGGTCACCGTGAAGCGCGGCGTCAACGACCGCGAGATCGGCGCGATCGTGAAGCATGCGCTCGAATGGCGCTGCGTGCGCGGTGTCACGTTCCAGCCGGTGCAGGATGCCGGCCGCAACGAGAATTTCGACGCCAAGCGCGACCGCGTGCTGCTCTCCGACATCCGCCGCGCGGTGATCGAGGATTCCGGCGTGTTCGGCGCCGACGACATGATCCCGCTGCCGTGCAATCCGGAATCGATCTCGATCGGCTACGGCCTGCGCAATGGCAGTTCGGTGCTGCCGGTCACCTCATTCGTGCCGCGCGAGGAACTGGTCGCCGTCATGCCGAACACGATCAATTTCGAGAAGCAGCCGGTTCTCAAGGACAAGTTCATCGATCTGTTCTCGCTCTCGTCCGGCCCGAACAACGCCTCCGAGCGGCTGCACGAGTTCCTGTGCTGCCTGCCCAAGGTGCAGGCGCCGGCGTCGCTCAGTTATGAAAACGTGTTTCGCGTCGCGATCGTGCAGTTCATGGACCGCTTCAATTTCTGTGTCGGCGGCGTCAAGCGCTCGTGCATCCACTTCGTGACGCCGAACGGACAGATCATTCCGTTCGACACCTACAATCTGTTCTATCGCAATGGCGCGATAGACAAGATCCGCGCCGCCATGAAGGCGGAAGTTATGGCATGAACGAACCCGCCGCGCCTCCGCCCGCGCAACCGGTTGATCGGCATTATTCGGCTGGCCTGATCACCATGATCGTTGTCGGATGCATCCTGCTCCTGCCGGGCCTTTGCGCGATCCTCTTTATCCTCGGCACCCCGGAATTAAACTTCAAGTCTTTTGACGATCCCATTGCGCAGATGATTTTCGCGCTCTGAGCTATCTGCTTTGCGGTGTCGGCAATAGGCGTCGCACTCATTTTCGTGGCGCGGCGCCGCGCAAGGCTCAACTGATGAGCGCGCGCCGCGCAACACTTTCGGGAGGATAGCCATGAGCGAACCTGACCGCGCGCCAGTAGATCCACCACGCTACACCGGCGGACAAATCGCCCTGACGCTGTTCGGCGTGATCTTCCTGCTTCCCGGCCTGTGCTCGCTTCTCGTGATGGTGAGCATGGTGCCATGGAACTTGAACGATCCGTTCTTTTCGCTGGTCGCAACGATCTGGATCATTTGCTTGCTGATCTCGGCGGGCGGTGCGTGGATGATCTACACGGCGCGCAATCGCGCCACGAAGGTGAATTGATCCGGGCCGTCCCATGTCCGTTCCTGAAATCAAGCCAACGGAGCCGCGCGCCGCGCAGCGCAACGGCTGCATGAGCGTCATTCTCGGCCTCATTGGAATACTCATGCTTCTTCCCGGGGCTTGCGTCTTTGCAATCGCGGCTTTCGCGCTTCCAGGTCTGTTGGTGGGACTGTGGCGGGACAGCCTTCCGAACGCCCA
>JAXDOA010000563.1:0-6084 GCA_034669125.1 Hyphomicrobiales bacterium | reverse complement strand
CCGGACCGCCGAGGCCGGCGAACGCGAGAACCTTCCTGGCGCGCAGCGCCGCGACCGCGTCAGGCGCGGGCTCGAGCTTTCCGTGAAACACCGGCAGGCCGCGCGCTCGCGCCGCCGCTTCGATTGCGGGATCGGTTTCGCCGACGATCAGGAGTGCGGAGGCGCAGTCGAGCTGCGGTTCGAGCGGCGCGCGCAAGGGCCCGGCCGGGATGACGCGGCCGTTGCCGATGCCGCGCGAGTCGACGACGAGCAGCGAGAGGTCCTTGATCAGCGATGGGTTCTGAAACCCGTCATCCATGACGATCACGCTGGCGCCGCTCGCGGTGGCAAGCCGCGCCCCGGAGACGCGCTCTTCGGCGACAACGGTCGGTGCGACGCGTGCGAGCAGTAGCGGCTCATCGCCGACTTGAATCGCGGTGTGCGCGGGATCGACCATCACGGGCCCGGCCAGTCGTCCGCCGTAACCGCGCGTGAGAAACATCGGTTTCTCGCCCTCCGCGATCAGCAGCCGTGCAATCGCAAGCGCGGCCGGCGTCTTGCCGGCCCCGCCGACGGTCGGATTGCCGACGCAGATCACCGGAACGGCGGCGCGCGCACCGGGCTGCGCGAGGCGCCGCGCCGCGATGCTCCCGTAGACCGCCGCGAAGGGCGACAGCAGGGCCGATGCCGCTCCCGGCTTTTTCCACCAGAAGGCCGGCGCCCGCATCATTTTCGCATGACCTTGTCCGAAAACCGGTTCCCATCCCCGATCAGGGTCGAGGACATGCTTTTCGGGATCATGCGTCAGCGCCGTTCGAGATCGAGCTGCATCAGATAAGGCTCGATCGCCGCGAGCGTGCGCTTGAGCGCGCCGCCGCATCGGTCAGCCACGCGCCGATGCGCACCGCGAGGCGGTTCACGTCGAGCACTTCCTCGGCGCCGCGCGCCTCATCGAGCGCCGAGTAAATCTCGTTGAAATTCCACACATGCGGCCCGTGCAGGATGGCGGCGCCGAGTTTTGCCGCCTCGATCGGGTTCTGTCCGCCATGACGCACCAGCGATCCGCCCATGAACACGATCGGCGCCAGGCGATAGATCAATCCCAGTTCGCCGATGGTGTCGGCGACGTATACGTCCGTGCCGCGATCGGGCAAGAGCCCGCGCGAGCGCGCGACCGCGTTCAAGCCGGCCGCGGTCGCGATCTCGACCACGCCGGCCCCGCGCTCGGGATGGCGCGGCGCGATGATGGTGAGCAGGCCGGGAAAGCTCTGCTTCAGCCTGCGGTGCGCGTCGATGATGACGGCTTCCTCGCCCGGATGGGTGGAGGCCGCCGCGATCATCGGGCGTTGGCGTACCACGGCGCGCATCGCGGACAGCTTGCCGGCATCGACCGGCGGTGCCGGCACGTCGAGCTTCAGGTTGCCGGTCATGCTGACGCGCGGCGCGCCAAGCTCGGAATAGCGTTCGGCGTCGGGCTCGGATTGCGTCAGGCACAGGTCGAACCGTCCGAGCAGCGCACCGATCGTGTTCGGCAGGTAGCGCCAGCGCGTGAACGAGCGCTCAGACAGGCGGCCGTTCACCAGGATCAGCGGGATATTCTTCTGCGTGCACGCCATGATCAGGTTCGGCCAGAGATCCGACTCGGCGAGCAGCGCGAGGTTCGGCTGCCAGTGATCGAGAAAGCGCCCGGTGTAGCGCGGCGCATCGAGCGGGATGAACTGATGGATCGCCCCCGGCGGCAGGCGCCGCTCGGCGAGCCGCGCGGACGTCACGGTGCCGGACGTGACCAGCACATTGAAATTGCGTGCGCGCAGGCCCTCGACCAGCGGAATGACGGCGAGCATTTCGCCGACGCTCGCGCCGTGCGCCCAGATCAGCGGGCCGGGTGGACGCGGGATGGCGCTCTCGCCGCGCCGCTCGGCGAGGCGTTGCGGGTGCTCCTTGCCGCGCCGCAGCCGGCTCGCGAGCACGAGCCGCGCCATCGGCGTCGCCATCGCGGCAAACCGCCGATAGGCGCGCAAGGTCCACGGCAGCCGCTCGGCCACGGCCGGCATCTTCAGCCCTTCCGGTCGGCGAGCGCGTAGGCCCGCGCCGTCGCCGCATTCAGATTGTCTTCGACCTGGCGCCGGTATTGCTCCAGCGTCTCGTCGGTGGCGTCGTCCGGTACCCACACCGGCTCCCCGCAGACAGCAGCGCCACGGCTGAATGGCAGATTTATGGTTGTCTTGTCCCAGTTGTGGAGAACGTAGCGCCGGCTGGTCGCGACCGCGATGGGAAAGATCGGCCGCCCGGACTCGCGCGCCAGCATCACGATGCCGCGGCCCGCGCGGCGCGCGATCTTCGGAACGTCCGCGCTGAGTGCGACGGAATCGCCGGCCCGAAGCGTCTCAAGCAGCGCCTGGAATGCACCGAGGCCGCCCTTGCGCAGGAATTCACTGCCGTTGTTGTCACCCGAGCCGCGGATCAACTGGATGCCGAGCCGCTCGGCCGCGATCGCGTTGATCTCGGCATCGCGATGGCGCGAAATCAGCGCCTTGCCGCGGTCGCCCGGCCGCCGCGCGAATGCGGCCATGAAATGCTGGCCGTGCCACATGGCGATGATGACCGGTACGTTGGCGTCGATACGCGCGTAGCCGTCGGGCGGATCTATGACGACCCGCGTGGTCTTGAAGACGAAGCGCATGTACTCGGCCGCCAACGTACCGGCTGCGACCTGGACCCAGCGGTGACGTCCGAGGCGCTTCCACGACAACATCGGCAAAGCGGATCCGCTCAAGATTTCTGACGCGTCGCGTCGGTCGCGGGATCGAGCAGCCGGTGCATGTGCACGATGAAGTACCGCATCAGCGCGTTGTCCACGGTCCTCTGTGCCTTGCCCTTCCACGCCGCGTAGGCGGTCGCGTAGTTCGGATAGACGCCGACGATGTCGAGCTTGTCGAGGTCCTTGAATTCCACCGAATCGAGTGACTTCAGTTCGCCGCCGAATACCATATGGAGCAGCTGCTTGGGTTCGGTCGTGTCGGTCATGCCTCAATCCTTCGCCCCGGCGAGGTTGCTGCGGCACGGGTCTCATGCAAATGCCAGCGTTCTCGCCCGCACCAGCGCGAGAAACGCTTCGTGACGCGAACGCCCGGCGGCTACGAGCGCGCCATGCAACGGATCGGCACGATTGTAAATCAGTTGTTGACCCGCAAACGTGGTCAGCGCCCCGCCGGCTTCGTGCACCAAAAGATCGGCAGCCGCAAGGTCCCAGTCGTGGCTGTTCTCCGATGCAAACGCCAGGTCAAGCGTGCCCGCCGCGACGCGCGCGAGCCGCAGCGCGAGCGAGAACACTTTCGGTTCCGCGACGAGGCGCGGTGCGACCGGCGCGAGCCGTTCGAGCATCGGTTTGGGGCCCGCCGCGTGTGCGGTATCGAAGTCCGCGCCCGCCGTTGCCTTGACGGCCGTGCCGTTGAGCGTGGCGCCCTCGCCGGTAGCCGCAAGGTAAAGCGCATCCTGCATCGGGGCGAAGATCGCGGCGAGCGCCGGGCGCCCGTTCTCCACCAGCGCGACCGAGATCGACCAATCGGTGCGGCCAGCGAGATAGGCGCGGGTTCCGTCGATCGGATCGACGATCCACATGCGCGGCGACTCCAGCCGTATCAGATCGTCTTCGGTCTCCTCCGAGAGCCAGCCGCAGTCCGGCGCAACACGCATCAGCCGCTCGCGCAAGAATTTGTCGACCGCCATGTCGACTTCGCTGACCGGCGAGCCGCCCGTCTTGTCCCACGACTTGACCGTGGTCTGGAACGAGCGTGCGGCGAGCGCACCTGCTTCGCGCACCGCGGCTTCGAGCGCGCCTTTCAGCGATGCGATGTTCGCCTCAGGTGCCTGCAACGGTCAGTCCTTCCAGCCGCACGGTCGGCGCATTGGTGCCGTAGCGGAATTCGAGATCGTTCGCCGGCGTCAGGGAGGAGAAGATGTCGTTCAGGTGCCCGGCGATCGTCACCTCGCTGACCGGACAGGTCAGTTCGCCGCGCTCGATCCACAATCCGGATGCGCCGCGGCTGTAGTCGCCGGTGACGAGATTCGTGCCCATGCCGATCAGGTCGGTAACATAGAATCCGTCCGCGATGTCGGCGATCAGTTCTTGCGGGCTTTGCGCACCCGCTTCCAGATGCAGATTGGTGGGAGAAGGCGAGGGCGATGACGAGACCCCGCGCGCGGCGTGGCCCGTGGTGCTGAGCGAGAGTTCGCGCGCGGTCGCGCTGTCGAGAAACCAGGACTTGAGCACGCCGTCATCGATCACGGCGAGCGGCTTGCCGGCGACGCCCTCGCCGTCGAACGGGCGCGACCGTTGACCGCGGCGGCGCAGCGGATCGTCGACGATGCGGATGCCGGGGCGGAACAGCCGCTCGCCCATGCGGTCCTTCAGGAAGCTCGACTTGCGCGCAATCGATGCGCCGTTGATCGCCGAGGCGAGATGCCCGACCAGTGAGCCCGCGATGCGCGGATCGAACACGACAGGCACGCGGCGCGTTTCGACCTTGCGCGGATTGAGCCGCCTGACCGCGCGTTCACCGGCGACGCGGCCGACCTTCTCGGGAGCCTCGAGGTCGGAGGCGTGCAGCGTTGAGGAAAAATCGTAGTCGCGCTCCATGCCGGTGCCTTCGCCGGCGATCGCCACCATCGAGATCGAATGACGCGAGCCCACATAGGCGCCGCGAAAGCCATGGCTCGTCACCAGCACCATCCCGCCGATGCCGGCCGAGGCGCTCGCGCCCGCGGATTTGGCGACGCCTTTCACGGCGAGCGCGGCCTGCTCGGCCGCACGCGCGTGCTGCTCAAGCGTGCCGACGTCCGGCAGCGCGGGATCGATCAGATCGAGATCGGGAAACTCGTGCGTCAGCAAAGCGGCATCCGCGAGGCCAGCGAAGCGATCTTCCGGCGCGACGCGCGCCATGGCGACCGCGCGCTCGGCGAGCGCATCCGCGCCATTGCCTTTCATGTCATTGGTCGAGACCACGGCCTGCCGCTTTCCGACCAGCACGCGCAGGCCCATGTCGTCGCTCTCGGAGCGTTCGCTCTCCTCAACATTTCCGTCGCGCACCTCGATCGAGAGCGACATCGAGCGCACCGCGACGGCATCTGCCGCATCGGCGCCCGCGCGCCGCGCCGCGGTAACGAGGCGTTCGGCAAGTTCAATGAGCGGAGATTGGTCGAGCAAAGATGACATGGAGTTATTCGGTTTAGGGAGTGCGTCCCGGGCTGGCAAGTGTGCTGAATCGGGCCGGATTCGCCCACGCGCGCTTTATGTTGGTTTCCACGAGGTTATCGGCAAGGGCGCAATTCTAGTTGTCGGGCGCCTTTGCGAAAAATGGCGCGATCGCGGCAACGCGCCGTCAATCATGTTGGCCGGAACCATAGCCCGCTACAACTGGTTAACCAGCGAAATTAAGGTCATTCCGACGCAGCGGCGGCATACTCGGCCCAACGTCCGGACAAGAAAACAAATAGTCCGGCAGGGAGCGTGTTTTGAGGCGTCAAACCGAGCTCGGCGGGCACTCCGCTGGGTCGAGCCGCGCGCTGCGGCTCGACCCTCTCACTCTGCCTCTCCACTTCACCGCCAACGATGCGGTGGCGGACGAGCGGGTGCGGCACGTCGAGCTGCATCGCGAACGCGTGATCCTGCGCCGTGCCGTGCAAGGCATGCGCATCGCGCTCAATGTGCCGGTGCAGGCGTTCCGCGGCGTGTCGATCCGTCTTGTCGAGCAACAAGGCGAGACGCCGGCTGGCGTCGCGGTGTTCCTCGAGCACCTCGATCCCGCGCTCTCGATCGAACTCTATTCCGCCGAGAATTCCGACGACGTCGTCGCCGAATGGCAGTTGTGGTCGCGCGTGCTCGGCGTGCCCTGCCTGGTCGCCGACAGCGACGGCGCTCTCAGCGAACCATTCCCGCGCCTCGGCGCGGTACGCTGCAAGGCGCCGGCACAACGCCGTCGCCGCCGCTCGCCGCTCAGCAAGCGCCGCCCGCGCTTCCTTGCACGCCGCCGCGCCGGCGTGACGCGGCCTGGGCCGCTCGTGCATCGGGGCGAACGCGAGTTGATCGCGCGGAAGTGAGCCTCT
>JAXDOA010000562.1:0-6196 GCA_034669125.1 Hyphomicrobiales bacterium | reverse complement strand
ATCTTGCCCCAGCGCGCGAGGTCCGCCTTCAGGATGTCGCCGAGCTCTTCCGGCGTCGTCGGTGCCGGCACGGCACCCGCGTCGAGCAGCCTGCGGGCAACCTCCGGATCCGTCAGCGCGGTCCTGAACGCAGCGTTGAGCTTGGCGATGACCGGCGCGGGTGTTTTTGCCGGTGCAAACAGCGCGTACCAGTTGTCCGCATAGACGTCGCGATAGCCTTGCTCGTCGAACGTCGGTACATCCGGCAACACAGGATCGCGCTTCGCCGACGCAGTGCCGAGCGCGCGCAGGTTTCCGCCGATGATCTGCGGCATCACCACCGGCAGGTCGAGGAACGAGCCCACCACCTGTCCGCCGAGAATGTCGGTCACGGCGGGCGCCGCGCCGCGATAGGGCACGTGCACCACCTTGATCCCGGTCGATTGCTGGAAGAGTTCAAGTGCGAGATGCGGCAGGCTCCCGACGCCGGTCGAGGCCATCGGCAGTGCGCCATCCTTTTCCTTGGCGAGATCGATCAGTTCTTTCGCGGACTTGATCGGTGACTTCGTGCTGACGACCAGCACTTCGGTGGTGAGGACCAGCCGCGTCACGGGCGCGAAGTCGCGCACCGGATCGTAGGGCAGGTTCGCGCGCAGGTGCGGGTTCATCACCACCGCGCTGATGGTCGTGAAGAACAGCGTATAGCCATCGGGGTCCGACTTCGCGACGTAGTCGGCGCCGATCGCCGCATTGGCGCCGGACTTGTTCTCGACCAGCACACTCTGACCAAGAATGCCTTTGAGCTTGTCGGCGAGCAGCCGCGCGACGAAGTCAGTGGGGCCGCCGGCCGGGAAGGCGACGACGAGACGGATTGCGCGTGCCGGGTAGTCCTGGCTGTGCGCAACGCCGGCCGAGGCGAGAGACGCAAGCGCCGCGCAAAGCGCGGCGAAGCGACGAAACACCCGCATGCTGTCCTCCCGAGTGCCGGATGTTGACCGGCGCGAAAGGTTAGTGCGCGGGAGGCCGGTCAGCCAAGCGCTCAGAACGCGCGAGCAGGGTAGCGGGAAACGAAGACGTCGCCGGACGGAGACGGGTGACCGCTTTTTCGGGATTGCGGACCGGGATCAGCGGGCTGGCTGCGGGAGCAGGCTGTTCTTTGCCAACGCCTGTCTGTTCGCGAGGGCTATCCTGCTGAAAAAAGGGCGGACGAGCGCCTCGATCAGCAAGGCGTGGCCGACGATCGCGGCGACGATGAAAGCGAGGAAGATTGCGCTGAAGGTGAGCGAAAAAAGCGTTGTCATATCGACCTCCACCAATCCCCAAAGCCCGATATTCTTTGGTGTCGGTAAGCTTCCGTTAGGTTCATGCTGGCGGGGCAGGTCTCCGGCAGCCGAAAATGCAGCGTTCGCAAAGCGTTAGGACAGACGCTAAGGGCAGCCGATACAATGTATTGCGTAAACCGGGCGCGCCGGCGCCTGCTTGACCCGCAAACAACGCGGCGAATAGGGTCCGCCGCCTCATCCGTCCCCGCAACGAATCGCAAATGTCCGACGAATTGCCCGCCCACATGAGCCCGAAGAACTCGTTCCAGGGCCTGATCCTGACGTTGCAGCGCTATTGGGCGGACCACGGCTGCGTGGTGCTGCAGCCCTACGACATGGAGATGGGGGCAGGGACATTTCACCCCGCGACCACGTTGCGCGCGCTCGGGCCGAAACCGTGGAACGCCGCCTACGTGCAGCCCTCGCGGCGGCCGAAGGACGGCCGCTACGGCGAGAACCCGAACCGGTTGCAGCACTACTACCAGTTCCAGGTGATCCTGAAGCCTTCGCCGCCGGACCTGCAGGACCTCTACCTGAAATCGCTCTACGCCATCGGCATCGATCCGAAGATCCACGATCTGCGCTTCGTCGAGGACGACTGGGAGAGCCCGACGCTCGGCGCATGGGGGCTCGGCTGGGAGTGCTGGTGCGACGGCATGGAGGTGTCGCAGTTCACTTACTTCCAGCAGGTCGCGGGCTTCGAGTGCCGGCCGGTCGCGGGCGAACTCACCTACGGTCTCGAACGGCTCGCCATGTATGTGCAGGGCGTCGAGAATGTCTATGAGCTCAATTTCAACGGCCGCGAGGGGCCTGCGAAGGTCAGCTACGGCGATATTTTCCTGCAGGCGGAGCAGGAATATTCGCGGCACAATTTCGAATACGCCGACACCGACATGCTGTTCGCGCAGTTCAGACAAGCCGAGGGCGCGTGCCGCAAGTATCTCGATGACGGCTGGAAGGCGGGCCACAATTCCAAGCGTCATGTCATGGCGCAACCGGCCTATGACCAGGTCATCAAGGCGAGCCACGTGTTCAATCTGCTCGATGCGCGCGGCGTGATCTCGGTCACCGAGCGGCAGAGCTATATCCTGCGCGTGCGCGAACTGGCGAAGGCTTGCGGCGAGGCGTGGCTTGCGACCGACGGGGGAGGGGCCGCATGAGCGAACCGGACATCGGCGGGCGTGCGCCGCTGCTGATCAAGGTCGAGGAGGGCGAGAGCTATTGGTGGTGCCGCTGCGGGCGCTCCAAGTCGCAACCGTTCTGCGACGGCTCGCATGAGGGCACCGGTTTCGAGCCGATGGAATGGGTCGCCAAGCGCAGCGGCCTCGTCAACTTCTGCACCTGCAAGCGCACCGCCCGTGCGCCAATTTGCGACAACAGCCATTTGAAATTGTGATGCCCGACCTCCTGCTCGAACTGTTCTCCGAGGAAATCCCCGCCCGCATGCAGGGGAAGGCTGCGGATGACCTGAAGAAAATGGTCACCGACCGGCTGGTCGATGCCGGGCTGGTGTACGAAGGCGCGCGCGCGTTCGTGACGCCGCGCCGCCTGACGCTGTTCGTGCAGGGCGTGCCGGCGCGCCAGCCGGACTTGAAAGAGGAGCGCAAGGGCCCGCGCGTCGGCGCGCCCGAGGGCGCGATCGCCGGCTTCCTGAAAGCCGCGGGGCTCGCGTCGATCGACGAGGCCGCGATCCAGAAGGACCCGAAGAAGGGCGACTTCTACATCGCGCTCACCGAAAAGCCGGGCAGGGCGGCGATCGACGTCATCGGCGAGTTTCTGCAGGTCGTGCTGCGCACCTTCCCGTGGCCGAAATCGATGCGCTGGGGCGAGCAGTCCGCGACGCCCGGCAGCCTCGAATGGGTGCGCCCGCTGCACGCCATCGTCGCGACCTTCGGGCCCGAGACCGAGGAGCCGGACATCGTTCATGTGCAGGTCGCCGGCATCAAATCCGGCAACACCACCTACGGCCACCGCTTCCTCGCGCCCGGCGCCATCCAGGTGCGCCACTTCGACGACTATGTGGGCAAGCTCGAGAAGGCGCGGGTCGTGCTCGACCCGGCGCGGCGCCGCGAGATCATCCTGAGCGATGCGAAGAATCTTGCGTTCGCGCAAGGCTTCGAGCTGGTCGAGGACGAGGGGCTGTTGAACGAGGTCGCCGGGCTGGTCGAATGGCCGGTCGTGCTGATGGGTTCGTTCGATGAAAGCTTTCTCTCGATCCCGCCCGAAGTGATCCGCGCGACGATAAGGAACAACCAGAAGTGTTTTGTGCTCACGCGAGCCGCGAGCTCCGCTTCACCTCCCCCTGGAGGGGGGAGGTCGGCCGGCGCAGCCGGCCGGGAGGGGGTGATGAGCGAAGCGAGCAATTCACCCCACCCCGGCCCTTCGGGCCGACCCTCCCCCTCATCAGGGCGTTTACGCCCGTCTTCGACGGGCTGTGGGGGAGGGTTGGAGCGCGCGGCACTGGCGAACCGCTTCATCCTCACCGCCAACACCGAAGCCGCCGACGGCGGCAAGGCCATCGTCGCCGGCAACGAGCGCGTGATCCGCGCGCGGCTGTCGGATGCCAAGTTCTTCTACGAGACAGATTTGAAGATCAGGCTTGAGGAGAGGTTGCCGAAATTCAAGGACATCGTGTTTCACGAGAAGTTGGGGACCCAAGCCGACCGCATTGAGCGCATTGTGAGATTGAGCGGCGAGATCGCGGAGATTCTGCGGCCGCAGTTTTCACCCGGGCAACTGCTTTCGGATGACGACCTGAGCGCCGGGATAGATTATCGCAGCAAGGCGGAGCGTGCCGCGCGCCTTGCCAAGACCGACCTGCTCACCGAAGTGGTCGGCGAATTCCCCGAAGTGCAGGGCACGATGGGGAAATACTACGCGCTGGCGCAAGGCGAGGACGCGTCGGTCGCGGCCGCCATCGAGGAGCACTACAAGCCGGCCGGGCCGAACGATCGCGTGCCGACCGATCCGGTGTCGATCGCGGTCGCGCTCGCCGACAAGATCGACACGCTGGTGGGCTTCTGGGCAATCGACGAGAAGCCGACGGGAAGCAAGGACCCGTATGCGCTGCGAAGGGCTGCGCTGGGGGTCATTCGGATAGTGCTCGATAACGAGCTTCGTATTTCCCACGCGGGAATCATTTCGAAGGCCGTTGTCAACTTGCTGGAGGGGGACGCGATCAAAGCGTCCGAGAGTCCGATCACCGTTGTTGCTCTGCTTCTTGCATTCCTAGCTGACCGCCTCAAGGTCCAACTCCGCGACCAGGGCGCGCGGCATGATCTGGTCGATGCGGTGCTTGCCCAACAGGGCGAAGGCCAAGACGACCTCCTCCTCATCGTCCGCCGCGTCGAGGCGCTCGGCAAATTCCTTTCAACCGACGACGGCGCGAGTCTGCTCGCCGGCGCCAAGCGCGCGGCGAACATCCTGCGCATCGAGGAGAAGAAGGACGGCACGACCTATCACGGCAAGCCCGACCCGCACCTCTACCTCCAGCCCGAGGAGCGTGAACTCGCCTCCGCCATCCACGCCGCCAAGGAGGAAGCCGCCAAGGCCGTCGCGCGCGAGGATTTCGAAGGCGCGATGGCGGTGATCGCCAAGCTTCGCCCGCATGTCGACGCGTTCTTCGACAAGGTGACGGTGAACGTGCCCGCCGCCGACCGGCGCGAGAACCGGCTCAAGCTCTTGAACGAAATCCGCGAGGCGACGCGCGCGGTCGCGGATTTCTCACGCATTGAAGGATGAGTATCTCTCGTTCGTCCAACCCGGAGGCTCCCATGACTGTCAGCGTCGGCCACCTTGCGCCCATCGTCGCTCTCCTCGCCGGCATCCTCATCCTCATCATGCCGCGCCTGCTCAACTACATCGTGGCGATCTACCTGATCGTGACCGGCATCATCGGGCTCGGTCTCATCAAGTAGGCCGCCTGCGGAACGAAAATCGCGTTTCTGCGTTTGATTTCAATCATTTGCCTGCGCCGGCTCGCCGGGCGCGGGATTTGCTGTTTGAAGCCCCGCGATGCAAGTTGAATTGAAGGCAAAAACCCGCCAAGAGACTTCGAGAAGCGCCGCCCAGACGCTTCGCAAGCCACAAAAAACGAGAGCTTCCGACATGGCCAAGTGGGTTTACACCTTTGGCGACGGCGCCGCCGAAGGCGCGACCTGCTCGGCGGCAAGGGCGCAAACCTTGCCGAAATGGCGAACCTCGGCCTGCCGGTGCCGGTCTCTGATCCGGGTTGATTCCCCCTTCGCTTTCGATCATTCGAATTCACGCAACCTTGCGTTGGCTATCAATTGTGGATAACTTTTTTGGTACCTTTGTTAGGACGGCAGGTGACAAATGCATCCGATTTGGGAGGGAATACATTTCAAGGCGTATCATGAGCTTGTCGACATTGCTCCGGGAAAAACGCGAACATTCGAGTACGTTTGGCGGATTGATGGAACTCGCAGCATAGTTGTAAATGCTCAAGATGAAATCTTGCTTACCCATGAGTATCGGCACGAACTACAGCAGTTCGATTGGCGGTTACCGGGTGGGAAACTAGATTATGTAGGCGAGCCGGTTATAGAGGCGGCATCGCGAGAACTTAAGGAAGAGACGGGTATCACGGCTCAGCGGTGGCGCTATCTTTGGGCTACGACACCCGACGCTACGGTACGTTTCAGGCGCCATTTTCTAGTGGCTAGCGATATCTCTCTTGGAGCCCAAGATTTGAGTGAGGGCGAGAACATTTCGATCTCCTGGTTCTCTCGTTCAATTGTCAGCGAAATGGCGCTTAGTGGAAAAATTCAGGAGGAAATTTCAGCTTTATCCATACTTCGATTTATTAATCGAATTTAAGAGCGCACCAATGTCGACTTTAAACAAAGGAAATAAAGGAGTTTTTTGGCGACGAC
>JAXDOA010000561.1:0-3747 GCA_034669125.1 Hyphomicrobiales bacterium | reverse complement strand
TCAATCCGAGAAAGCCGTCGATCTTGCCGACGTCGTGCCCGCGCCGCGCGAGCAATGTCTGCAATTCGCGGATCTGCGCGGAGGCGAACGGCACGATCTGTTTGCTGCCGCGATTCATCGCCGGCGCGCCGGCAATCCGCGTCGCCAGATACGCGGCGCTGCTCGAATAGACGATCGACTGGTTCCATTCGAGGAAGGCCTGGAAATTCGGATAGGCGAGGAATGCCGGCCCGAACCGTCCCATCGGGAGGAGCAGCGAAGCCGGCTGCGCGTCGGCCGCGATCGGGCTTCCGTCGGCCTTGGTCACGCCCCAGCGCGCCCATTGGGTGCGCGGGTGCTGGATCGTGAGATCGGCCTGCGCCCAATCCATCTGCGCGGGCGGGCGCACCTCTTCGAGCCAGGGCTGGCCGCGCTTCCAGCCGATCTTGGAGAGATAGTTCCCCGCGGACGCGACCGCGTCCGGCGTCGAGTGGATCAGGTCGCGCCGCCCGTCGCCGTCGTAGTCGACGCCGTAATCCGAATAGTGCGCCGGGAGGAACTGAAACTGCCCAAGCTCGCCCGCGAACGGGCCGATCATCTGGTCGGCGGTGAGGTCGCCCTTGTCGATGATCTTCAGCGCCGCCAGCAAATTCGCGCGGAACAGGTCCGGCCGCCGGCAATCATAGGCCAACGACGTGACCGACTTGATAGTTGGCAAATTGCCCATGAAGCCGCCGAAGTCGGTCTCCAGCGCCCAGAACGCCGCGATGACGGGCGCAGGCACGCCGAACTGCTGCTCGATCTTGGTGAACAGCGCGCGGTTCTTGGCGATGCGCTGGATGCCTCCATCGATGCGGTGCCGCGCCACCATGCGGTCGGAGAATTCCAGGAACGTCTGCGAGAAGACCTTCTGCCCGCGGTCCTTGTTCACCACCGACTGGTCGTAGACCATCAAATGCGAGGCGGAGGCGATCGCGCGCTGCGAGATGCCTTGGGCAACCGCGTCGCGTTTGAACGCGTCGAGCCATTGCTCGAAGCTCGCACCCTTGTGGCACGCCGCGCGCTGCGCCAGCGCGGGTGTCGCGACGATGAGTGCGGCGAGCGCCGCGAGGACGCTACAGCGCCGCAACGGTCTGCACCTCGATCAGGAGCGGCTCCTGCACCAGCCGGTCGACCATCAGCAGCGTGTTCGGCGGATAGGCGCCGTTCGGAAAGAACTTTGGAAACTCGCGCTTGCGATAGGTCATGAACTTGGGAATGTCCTGTGAGTGGACGAGATAGGTGGTGAATTCCACCACGTTGCCCCAGCCACCGCCGACCGATTTCAGCGCCGTCTCGATGTTGGCATAGACCTGCGCGCATTGCGCGCCGAAATCCTCGCTCACCTTGCCGTCGCGATCGGCCCCGACCTGTCCCGCGATGAACACGAACTCCGAGGCTTTGACCCGCGTGATCTGCGAGTACTGCCCGAGCGGCTTGCCGAGCGTGTCGGGGTTGAAGATCTTGATGTCGGGCATGCGCGCTCTCCGCCTCAGTACGGATCGTGTGAATACCCGCCCAGCGGGTAGGCGCTGAACACGTCGGCCGACTTCACCGGCGCCATCTTGCACACATAGGACTTGTCGAGCTTGTTGACGCTGACGCAGCCCATCAGGCCGAGGTCGCGCTTCATCTCGTCTTCCAGCAGCTCCAGCATCCGCACGATGCCGGGCCGGCCAGCCGCGGCGAGCGCGTAGCAATAGAGCCGTCCGATGCCCACGGCTGTCGCGCCGAGCGCGATCGCTTTCAGGACGTCGGTCGCCCGGTAGAACGCGCCATCGATGATGACCGGCACTTTGCCCTTCACGGTTTCGACCACCTCGGGAAGGATGTCCATCGCGCCGCGCGCGTGATCGAGCGCGCGCCCGCCATGGTTCGTCACGTAGATGCCCTTGATGCCGTTATCGACGGCGATCTGTGCGTCTTCGGCGGTCTGGATGCCCTTGATGATGATCTCCGCCTTCGGGAAGCGCTTCTGGAAGCGCTCGATGGTGCCCCAGTCGAGGCCCGCGAGATTGCGGTGCTCCTCCACGCTGCGATTGGCGATACGGTTATGGCGCTTCACGACGTCGCGCTCGCGCCGCGAGTAATACGCAAGGTCGACCGTGAAGCAGAACTGCGGCGCGAAGCCCGATGACTGCGAGCGATTGTAGAAATCGTCGATGTATTTGTCGTCGCCGCGCGCATAAAGCTGGAAAATCTTGAACGCGTCGGGGGCTTCCTTCGCGACGCCCTCGGGGCCCGGCTCGGTTGCCGAGCTCAGCATCATTGGAATGCCGAACTCGCCCGCTGCGGCGGCGACCGTCGCGGCGCCGCCTTGCCAGAAGAGCTGCAACCCGCCGACCGGCGCGATCATCACCGGGATGCGGATCTTACGTCCGTACAGTTCGGTGGAGGTGTCGACGTCCTGCATGTTGCGCAGGATGCGCGGCTTGAACGCGATGCAGTCGAGCGAGGCGCGGTTACGCGCAAGCGTGGTCTCGGTCTCGGTCGCGCCGACGATGTAGTCAAAATTATTGCGACTGAGGTTCTGTTTCGCGACCTTGATGAATTCGTGCAGGTTCTGAAAGCGCTCGCGAACGTCGTCCATCCTTGAAATTCCCCCGTGTGCCGATGCGGCAGTGTTGAAGGCTTGCCCACCCATAGACCAGAGATGAAATCCCCCACAACGGATTTTCGCAACAATCCTGCCATTCCGATTTGCCGCCGTTGAACCGCATGGGCCGCTGCGGCATAGTCTGCGCCAAATCAGTGCCGGAGGAACCATGGGCCCGCGCATCAGCTATGTGCAGCCGTCCAGCGTAACGGACGAGGCGATGCTCGCCGAATTCGACCGCTGCGCCCGCGAGGGGACGCCGCGGCCGGAGAGCCAGGCGGTCCGCGCGCACGTGCCGGCGGTGTTCTGGTCGTTCGCAAATTCCTGGCGCGACGTGTTCAAGAACGGCGTCGCGGATCACGCCATCAAGGAACTTTGCCGCATCTACGTGTCACGCTCGGTGCTGTGCGAGTTCTGCGGGAACCAGCGTTCGATCAAGGCGGCGAAGCAGGGGATTGTCGAGGACGACTACAGCGACCTGATCAATTTCGAGTCGTCCACGCGCTACAGCGAGAAGCAGAAGGCCGCGCTTGCCTATGCGGAGATGATCACCTGGGACCTGCCGCCAACCGACGCGGTCTGGGCGCGCCTGCACGCGCATTATAGCGAGCCCGAGCTGGTCGAGATCGGCTATTTCGTGGCGCTCACGATGGGCCAGCAGCGCTGGCTGCGCACGCTCAACATCGAGCACCATCAGGTTCTCGCCGGCACCGACGCCTCGATGGCGCCCGGCTTTACGACCGAGGAAGAGCTCAAGCGCTCCAAGGCGCAGGCCGACTACTGGGCGAAGAAGCCCGCCGCGCCGCAGAACGAGGCGGCGGAGTAGCGCGCAGATATGGGTGACGTTTACGGCGTGGTGAAAGTGGCGGCCGTCCAGGCCGCTTCGGTGTTCCTGGATCGGGAAGGCTCGACTGAGAAAGCCTGCCGGCTGATCCGCGAGGCGGGCGCGAACGGCGCCCGCGTCATCGCGTTTCCCGAAGGCTTCATCCCGGCGCACCCGGTATGGTACCACCATCACTCAGCGACCGGGGCAATCTCCAACCGGCTCGCGGTCGCACTGTTCAAGAATTCGGTCGAAATTCCGGGGCCGGAAACCGCCGCGCTCGGCGAGGCGGCGCGGGATGCCGATGCCT
>JAXDOA010000560.1:0-2767 GCA_034669125.1 Hyphomicrobiales bacterium | reverse complement strand
CTGCTGGAGCAACAGGCAGGCCAAAATTTGCGATGGCGCGAGATAGGCGGGCATGGCCGGCTGAGGGCTAGTTCCCCACCGCCTGCGCCGCCACCCTTGCCGGCGTGCCGGGCTTGCGGCTCATCATGCCTTCGACGCGGTCGCGCTCCTTTTCAAAGCTGGCGAGGATCGGGCCCTCGAGCACGCGCCCGCGGGGCAGGCGGATGCGCATCGGATCGACGAAGCGGCCGTTGACCACGATCTCGTAGTGCACATGCGCGCCGGTCGAGAGGCCGGTCGAGCCGACAAAGCCGATCACCTGGCCCTGGCGCACGCGCTTGCCCGGCTCGATACCGCGCGCGAAAGCCGACATGTGGCCGTAGGCGGTCTCATAGCCATTGTTGTGCTTCACGCGGACGTACTTGCCGTAGCCGCCTTCCCAGCCGACCTTCTCGACCGTGCCGTTTCCGGACGCGAAGATCGGCGTGCCATAGGGCGCGGACCAGTCGACGCCGGTGTGCATCTTGGAATAACCGAGGATCGGATGGCGGCGGAAGCCGAAGCCCGAGCGCATGATCCCGAGGCCCACCGGCTTGCGCACCAGGAACTTCTTCGCGCTCTTGCCGGTCTCGTCGTAGTAGTCGACGACGCCGTCGTCGGCCGACTGGTAGCGGTAGAATTTCTTGGTCTCGCCCCCGACGGTAAGCGCCGCGAACAGCACATCGTTGCGCGCATCGGCCTCTTCCTCGCCCGAATACAGAACCTCGAAGGAATCGCCCGGCTGGGCGCGGCGCTGGAAGTCGACGTCGTACGAATAGATGCGAACCAGATCGTCGATCACCGGCCGCGGCACCTGATTGCGCAACGCGGTCTCATAGATGCTCTGATAGAGCCGCACCGAGGTGGTGTCGTTTTCGTCGTCTTCGTCGGCTTCGGCGACTTCGGTGCTGGTCGCCATGCTCTGCACGTCGACCGCGACGTACTTGCCGGTGTCGGAGAGCGCCACGACCGCGTCGACTGCGCTGTCGCCGACCACGATTACGCGCACGACACGCAGGCGCCCGCCGTCGGGAGCGAACATGACGCGCAGCTTCTGCCCTTCGCGCAGGCCTCCGTCGCGTCCGCGAAGGCCGAGCACGCCGGTGAGCTGACGGATGTCCTCCGGCGACGCGCCGGCATCGCGCAGGATCGAGCTTGCGGACTCGTTCTTCTTGACCACGACGAGGCGCTCGTTCCAAGCGTTCGGGCCGTCGTTCTTGGCTGCACTCTTCGGCAGCATGGTCATGTTCTCAGGCACGATGCGCGCCTCGAAGCCCGCATAGGGGTCGGCTGCCTCGTTGCCGGAGGGCGCGTAGTTCAATTGCGAGCCGCCCGGAATAGCGGGTCCGAAGTTCGCATTGATCGGACGGCTGGGGCCGCTGCCCGCCCACTCGGAGGCATCGCGCACGCGTGCGATCACATCCTCGAGCGGGACGGCGGCGGCCACCTTCACGCGCGGCAGGACACCGGCAAGATCGCGCGTCACGAAGGACACCTCGGCGTCGGGCTCGGCCGCCGGCGCTTCGTCCGCGGCGACCGCGTTGCCGCGGCCGTTGTCCATCAGCAGGCGGGCCGGATTGAACTTCGGCACGTTGGCGGACAGCTCCGAGGTGGCGAGCGACAGGTTCGACGCCACCCGCACGTATGGGCGCACGCGCACGATTTCGCGGTCGCCGGCGCGCGTGGTGGTGGTGATCCGGATCAACTGGCGGGCGGCGTTCGCGTCGCCGGTCGGGGGTAGCTTGTCGCTCTTGCGGGTGACGGCAGCAACGCGCTCGTTGCCGGTCAGCGTGCCGCGCAGCGCGGCCTCGACCCGCTCGGGGAGCGCTGCGAAATTGGCTTCGCCGTCGAGCGCGATATAGACCGCACCGCCCATCAGCGCGGCGCCGCACAGGCCGGTCAGGACGGTGCCGGAGAACCATTGGACGGAGACGCGGCGGCGATCGACCAGGCCGGACGTCGCGCCATCGACAAGCAATGGCGGCTCATCGCCGAGATTGACCGGCTCCGAGCCTGCCCGCAAACGATTTGGATCGCGCCGTTTGCCCTGATCCAAGCGCCCTGTTCCCCTGCTTGCCGCGCTTTGAAGAAACGCGGCAGTCCCACCCGCTCAAACCCAAAGGCCAGTCAGCAGCACGTCGTCACAACGGTGCCGCGCCCCCTCCGGCGCGTCAACGTTTCGGGCCCGAGCATTACTTGATTCGTGCCGCGACCATTGGCCTTTCCCCGGCCCAAACAACGCGGGAGGAATGTGGCGCCAGTGCGGCGCGAAGGGCCCGCACGGGGCCTCGCGGGACGGCCACGGGCGCGGCTATCCACAGCGCGAACTTGCCGGGAATTTTGCCGAGATCGGCTGTTGACAAGGTCGCGCGCTCCCCCCTATATACCGCCCACGACGGCGCGCCGCCCGCCTTTACGGCGCGATGACGCGCCTGCGAAGCTCCTCACTGATAGAGTGACCAGACGTCCGATTTCGGTCGGGTGTCTCGGGCTTCGGCGGCTCCCCGGCGTACCGGGGAGGGGGATCGCCATGATCCCCGGGCTGTTTGACAAGTGAATCGGAAGAAAGAGAAACGTGGACGGCGGAGTCCTTGCGGGCCGCTTCCTCGATCGGAGAAGGCTTGCCTTTTTCGATTAGAAGAGCGGCCGGACGAGACAACGGCGGTACACGTTTCTAGGAACAACACTTGTCGTATGGGTGAGCAATCACTCAAACGATTACATGTTGGACCTCGTCAATGTGAATGTG
>JAXDOA010000559.1:0-5455 GCA_034669125.1 Hyphomicrobiales bacterium | reverse complement strand
CGCTATGCCGACGTGCCCATCATCATGGTGACGATGCTTGACGACATGGACAGCCTCGCCAACGCGTTCGTGGCGGGAGCCACCGACTACATCACTAAACCGCTGAACCGCGTGGAACTGCTGGCGCGTGCTCGCTCGGCGCTCAAGCTCAACTCCGAGCTTTGCCGGCGCCGGGCGCGCGAGCGCGAGCTGCTGCAATTCATGTCGACATGGGGCGATCGCCGTGCCTCGAACTGGATCGACAAGACCACCGGCCTGTTCGTCGGCGAGGTGGCGGAGGCCTATCTGGTCGCCGCCACTCACTTCAGTTCCGACTGCGAGACGTCGGTCATCGCGCTCACGATCGACCGCCTCGATGCCGTCCGATCGACGCGAGGGGACATGGCGGTGGCCGGCATCATGGCACGGGTCGCTCGCGCGGTGAGGGCGATTTCAGCCAACGTCGGTGTGGTCGCGGCAGCCTATCGCGACGGGGTGATTGTGCTCGTCGTTCCCGAACTGCCGTCCAAAGCAGCCGTGCAATTGGGTGAAGCGCTACGCGCATCAGTGTCGAAGCTGCGTCTCTCCAACCCGGAAGCGATCTCCGCCAGCCACGTGACCGCAAGCGTTGCCGTGGTCACCGGGATGGTCAGCCGCGGGATCGACAGCGTCCATCTTTTGACCCGCGCGCTATCGGCAATTCCGAAGGTCGTGGCCGCCGGCGGCAACCGCGTGGTTCCCGAATACGCCTGACGAGCTTTCGTTTCTTGTGTCGCGTAGCAGTGGAGTTGTGAGTCATGTGTAAGTGTGTGGGCCTTGCGCGCGTTCTTGCCGTTGGCCTGATGACCTCCCCGACCGCGGCGTTCGCGGGGGCCTGGACGCTCGATGCCGGCCAAAGCATAGCGATCGTGACCGCAACGCTGAGCCAGGCCGACAAGGCGTTTGACGGCAGCGGCAATACCCAATCGATCCCGCGCTACAGCAAGAACGAGCTACAGGCTCTGTTCGAGTTCGGCGCCACCAGCTGGCTCACCCTTATGCTGGCGCCCTCCCTGCAGCATGTCGGGATCGCTGCGCCGTTCGAGGCCACGCGCAGCGGCCTAGGCTACACCGATATCGGCGCGAGGGTGCGCCTCGGAGGCGGCGACTCGTGGGTCGTGTCCGCGCAGACCACATTTCGCGTGCCGGGGACGTTCGACAAAAGCAATCCGGCCGCGATCGGCTACACAGATCCCGAAGTCGATGTTCGCGCGCTGTTCGGTTACGGTTTCAATGCCGGTGCATGGCCGGCGTTCGTGGATGTTCAGGTCGCGCAGCGCTTCCGTCTCGGAGGGCCGCCCGACGAATTCCGCGCGGACGTGACGCTGGGCGTAAGGCCGCAGGACAAATGGCTTGTTCTGTTGCAGTCGTTCAATGTGGTTTCCGAGGGCGCGGGCAGTGCGCCGTTCTTTCCAAGCTATTCCTATTCCAAACTCCAGCTCAGCGCCGTCTATGCGATGACACCGCAGCTGTCGTTGCAGCTCGGTGGCTACACCACCTACTGGGGACACAACGCCCTGCAGGAGAATGGGCTGGTCGTCGGCGCCTGGTACAAATTCTGATCACCGTTCCAAATGCGGCCGGCGGCACGCGGCCGTCCAGGCGCACAACAATACGTCCTCGGCTGGCTTTCCCTGCACGGTGAAGTCGGTGTCCTCGGCGCCGCCCGCCTTTGGATCCGTGAACCAGCGCCAGATCAGGACGCCGCGGATCGCCGGCCGGTCGAGAACTGCGAGCCAGTCGGCAAGGACTTCCGCCTGCAGTTGCGGATCGGCTGTCGCGGTGCGCTCTTCGGCGCTCTCCCACGGCTTGGCGGCCGCGCCCGCGGCAGAGCGCAACCCAATTTCGGCCACCACCACCGGCTTGCCGGTGCGGCCAGACAGCGCTTCGAGGCGCTCCGTCACCGCCAGCATGACGACGAGCCGGCCGACCTTGTCGTGATCGGCCCCGAGCGGGGGATAAAGCGATACGCCGATCGCGTCGAGCAGCGGCCAGAACGGGACCGCCTCGGCCTCGTCCACATTGTGCGCGACGTAGAGCAGGGTGCGCGGGAACACGGCGCGCGCCGCGGCGATCAGCGAAGTCCATTCCGCACGGTGCGTCGTCTTGACCAGTTCGGTGCCGATTGCGAGCGCGTCCGCGCCTTCCTCGCTGGATATCCGCGCGATGCGTTCCAACTCGCCCCGGTACAGGGAGAACCAGGTGTCCCATGATCG
Organism: Hyphomicrobiales bacterium; assembly: GCA_034669125.1. GTDB lineage: Bacteria > Pseudomonadota > Alphaproteobacteria > Rhizobiales > Xanthobacteraceae > PALSA-894. The sequence goes on along the minus strand of JAXDOA010000559.1, from coordinate 3,221 downwards.
TTCCGAAGCCGGCTCCACGGCTCCGGCCCAGCTTTCCGGAACCCAGACGTGGGGTTTTACAATGACCGAGAATTTCAATTTCCGGGCCTGACGGATCGCTTTGCGAAGCGCGCCATCGGACATGTCGTTGCCGCTCCGGATGTCGGGGCTCGACAGATTCGCTTGCCACAGAAACGGAATGATGGCGACCGTGGTCGCGCCGAGGCGCTTCGCGGCGACAAGGGCTCGCTCCGCGGAGGCGCTGCCGAAAGCATGGTCCGGGGTGGCGATGACATTGAAGCCGTCGAGGCGCTGGGCTTCCGCGCGACCGAGCGCAGCGAGCAGCAAGAGCATCGCCAACGCGAACCTGGGCGGCTTGCGAGGGCCCTGAACCGGCCGATCGGCGCGATAGTTATGCATCCGCGCGGCGGCGCGCGTGCGCAACCCGCTCGGTGCGGCTTATCTCAATGTCGGTGAGGAGCCGTTCAAGCGAGCGCTCGACCTCCCGTAGCGGACCGGCAGCACCATTAAGCCGGACGACGGCCTCCTCGACGCTCGCGGCTGCGTTGCCAAGATGGGGATAGCCGAAAATTCCGGCCGCGCCGGCAAGACCGTGCGATATGTCCCTGATGCGGGCAAGCACCGCCAATGACTTGGGCTCCTTCGCCGCCCAGCACTCGAACAGTATGTCCGCATCCCGGCCGACGCGCCGCAGGAACGCCCCTCGCACAGCAGCCAGTTTATCCCGCATTGGCTGGCCTCATGTAAGTGCGCACCGAAGCCGCGAGGGTCATCGGGTCGAACGGCTTGGGGATGACGCCAGCCGCCCCGAGCGAGCGAAACAGATCGATCTCGCGGGTCTGGGCACGAGCCGTCATGAAGACCACGGGAATCGCCGCTGTCCGCGTGTTGTCCCGCAGCCGCGCGAGCGTGGCCGGCCCGTCCATCACGGGCATCATGACATCCAGGAGGATAAGGTCGGGCGACCAGTCCGCAGCGACTGCGAGGGCTTCCTGGCCCGAGTTGCAGCTTTGCGTCACGACATCAGGATCGAGACCGAGCGCAATCTCCACCACCTCGCGGATGTCGGGCTCGTCGTCGACATGGAGAACACGAAGAGTCGTCATGCGGCCTCATCGGAAATGCGCGCCAGATGCGCCAGGCGACCGTGGATCGCTGCAACAAGACTCTCGATAGACGTCTCCGACTTGGACAATGTCGCCCCAATCTGACCGTCACACGCGATATCCATGCCGTGAGCGGCGAAGATGACGGCAGGTATCATGTCGCCCTGGCTGTTGCGGAGATCCGGCAGAAAATCCATGACGGAAGCCGCGCCAAGCGAGATATCGAGCACCGCGAGGTCGTAGCGATCATCCGCAAGCGCGCGGCGTGCATCCTCAATGCAATCCACCGAAACCACGTCGGCCGTCGTACCGAGCGCAGCGGCCACGGCAGCGAGCACATCATGGTCGTCATCGAGATGAAGGATGCGTGGGATACCCGTTTCCGCTTCGAAAACGATCTCCCGATCGACCGCGCTGCCCCAGACAGGTAAGTCGACGTGAAAGATCGTGCCGCCGCCGGGCGCGTCAGCGAAGCCGACCTCGCCATCGAGCCGGTCGACGATCTGCTTCACAATGCTCAGCCCGAGACCGGTTCCACCCTTCTGCCGTGCATCCGTGGCATCGGCCTGCGCGAATTTCTCGAAGATGCGGGGCCTGAATTCGGCGGGAATGCCATGGCCATGGTCGCGCACGCAAATACGGACGGTCTCGCCACGCGTTTCCACCCCGACGACCACTTCTGCACCCGGCGGTGAGAACTTGATGGCATTCGAGAGGAGATTGGTGACGATCTGGGCGAACCGGTCAGGGTCCGCACGCACGTCGACCGCTTTGCACTCCGGATCGAGCCGAACGCGCACGTCGAAGCCATCGGCGAATCCGCGATTGGCTTCAATCGTCTGCTCGACAACGAGGCAGACTTCGACCCGTTTCATATCGAAGGTGACCTCGCCGGACTCCATCTTTTCGATGTCGAGGATATCGTTGATGAGGCGAACCAGGCGCTCGCTATTCTTGTGCGCGATCACCAGTAGCCGCGCGGCCGACTCGGGCAGCTTGCCGGCCCACTGACCCACGAGCAGGCCAAGCGAGCCGGAAATCGACGTCAACGGCGTGCGCAGTTCGTGGCTGACCGTCGCGACGAACTCGTCTTTCAACCGCTCCAGGCGCTTGCGCTCGACCGCATACCGCAAGGCGCGCAGGAGGCCGCGCGTCTCGATCTGGCCTTTGACGAGGTAGTCTTGCGCACCTTCTTGCATCGAGTGTGTAGCCAGCGCCTCATCGTCCAGGTGCGTCAGCACCACCAGGGTAGCGCCGGGTGCGGCTATATGGGCCCGCCGTACCGCCCCCAAACCTTGTGCGTCGGGCAACCCCGGATCGAGCAAGATGATGTCAACCGCATGCTCAGCAAGGTAGGCCTCGGCCTCGCTCATACATCCGACGTGCACCAATGCGGTGCTGTGCGAACCCTGCTCGCTCAGCGTCTCGCGGACCAGGCGGGCGTCGCCGGGATTATCCTCGATCAGGAGAACCGTCTTGATCGATTTCATGCTCATCCGCCTCGCGGCTGCTGCGGCAGCTTGACCTTTGTGAGCCAGAAATCATTGATGCTCTTCACCAGGCTTTCGAATGCGTCCAGCTGCACGGGCTTGCTGAGGTAGCAGTTCGCCTGGAGCTGATAGCATTGCACGATATCCGCTTCCGAATCCGACGTGGTCAGGATGACGATGGGAATCGTCTTCAGGCTGTCATCCTCCTTGATATGAGCCAGAACCTCGCGGCCATCCATTCTGGGGAGGTTCAGATCCAGTAAGACGATATCCGGACGCGGCTCATCGACGTAGGTCCCCTCGCGCCGCAGGAAAGCCATCGCCTCCACGCCGTCGCAAGCCACGTGTAAACGAATCGAGATGTTGGCTTGGCGAAAGGCTTCCTGGGTCAACCTCACATCACCCGGGCTGTCCTCCACCAGCAGAACGTCTATGGACCCATCCTCTTCTCCGCCGTCCTTCATCATGTCATCCTCCGATTTCCAGCCAGGGCAAAGCTGAAGGTGGACCCGTGTCCGGGCTGTGATGCGACCGAGATGCTGCCGCCGTGCCGCTCGACGATTTTCTTGCAGATGGCCAGCCCAATACCGGTGCCGGCGAACTCGTCCCGTTTGTGCAGCCGCTG
>JAXDOA010000558.1:0-8461 GCA_034669125.1 Hyphomicrobiales bacterium | reverse complement strand
TCCCCCACAAGGGGGGAGGGGGAGCTTGTGGCTCTTTCACGAGCCGATAACTCAGTTTTCGTTTGTTGCGGTGCCGGCTCGGCATACTCCACCTCCCCCTTGTGGGGGAGGTCGGCGCGAAGCGCCGGGAGGGGGTTTTTGCTATTTCAAGAAGCTGAGCTTTCGCCTTTTCTCAATCGCTTCCGCGATGATTTGCTGACATCCCTCACCATTGCGCAGCACATCGTTGTTCCAGAAGCGCAGCACCTCGAAGCCTTGCGACTGAAGCCACGCGGTCCTGACCACATCTCCTGTTTTCCCGTGCGCCTCGTTATGCTGTCCGCCGTCAACCTCGATCACGATGCGTCCGCCGAGCCAGACGAAGTCGACGATGTAAGGTCCGATCGGTGCTTGGCGGCGGAATGGAATGGCGTCATCGCGAAACGGCCTCAGCAAACGCCACATCTTGCGTTCCGCATCCGTCTGACCGCGCCGCAAGCGCCTGGCGGTCGAACGCGTGTCGATGTCGATGTTTGAATGCGGCATGATCAGACAATACCAGTGGCCTGTCGTGAGACCCCCTCCCGGCGCTTCGCGCCGACCTCCCCCACAAGGGGGGAGCTGGAGCCCGCGGCTTCTGTGCAGAACTAATGCAAGTCCTGAGTTTGTTGCGCTGAAGGGTCGGCATACTCCCCCTCCCCCCTTGTGGGGGAGGTGGTCGCGCGCAGCGCGACCGGAGGGGGTCTCGCCGCAATCGCTATGAAGCCATCAGCGCCTTCACGGCATTCACGACCTTTTCGGGCGTCACGCGCACCTCCGCTTCGAGCGGCGGCGCGAACGGCACCGGAATGCGCGGCGCCGCGAGGCGTTTGACGGCTTTCAGGTTCGCGGGCCCCAGCCGGTCGACCACGCGCGCCACCACCTCGGCGCCGAAGCCCGCGACCTCGACCGCCTCGTGCACGACGAGCAGCCGCCCGGTCTTCTTCACTGACGCGACCACGGCCGCCTCATCCCACGGCCAGATGGTGCGCAGGTCTAAGAGATCGACCTTGATCCCTTCGGCCGCGAGCAGCTCGGCACCCTTCGTCGCAACCGGCACCGCCGCCGACCACGTCACCACGGTTGCGGCATCGCCCTCGGCGACCTTGCGCGCAACACCGAACGGGATCGGCTCGATCGGGTCCGAAATCTCGCCGTTCACCCAGAACAAATCCTTCGGATCGAAGAACAGCACCGGATCGTCGGAGCGGATCGCCTGCACCAGTAGCCCCGCCGCATCGGCCGGTGTCGCGGGCGTCACCACGATCACGCCCGGCAGATGCGCGAACCAGGCTTCCAGCATCTGCGAGTGCTGCGCGGCGGAATTGCGCCACATGCCGTGCGGCATGCGCACCACCACGGCGGGCTTGGCCTGTCCGCCGAACATGTAGCGGACCTTGGCGATCTGGTTCACCAGCTCGTCCATCGCGCACATCACGAAATCGAAGATGCGCATCTCGATGATCGGGCGCATGCCGACCAGCGCCGAGCCGAGCCCGGCGCCCATGATCGTCGACTCGGAAATCGGCGTGGAGACGACGCGCTGTTCGCCGAACTCGCCGAGGAAATCCTTGTACTGGCCCCACAGCCCGCCACGCGCGACATCTTCGCCGAGCACCCACACGCGCTCGTCGCGCCGCATCTCCTGCAAAGCGGCGCGGCGCGATGCCTCGATCAGTGTGACTTCGACCACGCAACCGCCCCCGTATCCTGCACGTCCTCGTACGCCACGTTTGCGCTCGGCCACGGCGCCGCGTTCGCCTCTTTGCGCGCCGCCGCCATCTCGGCCTTCGCCTCCTCGATCATCTTGCCGAGCGCGCTCGGTTCGATGCCTTGTTCGGCCAGCATCGCACCGAGCCGCGCGATCGGGTCGCGCGAGCGCGCCTCGGTGACTTCATCGGCCGGCCGCCATGCCGCCGCATCCGTCGAGGTGTGGCCGGTGATGCGATAGGTGCGCACGTGCAAAAGATGCGGCCCGTCGCCGCGCCGCACCGCCGCGACCGCCGAGGACGCCGCATCGTCGACCGCCATCGCGTTGTTGCCGTCGATGCTGATCGCCGCGACGCCGAGCGCCTTGGCGCGGTCGATCACGCCCGGACCCGCCGTGACGCTGTTGGCGCGCGTGAACGCCGCAACGCCGTTGTCCTCGCACACGAACAGCACCGGCAGCTTGAACAGCACCGCCCAGTTGAGCCCCTCGAGAAACGGCCCGCGATTAACCGCGCCGTCACCGAACATGCAGGTCACGATCGCGTCGGACTTCTGCATCTTCAGCCCTTGCGCGGCGCCGACCGCAATCGGGATGCCGCCCGCCACCACGCCGTTTGCGCCCAGCATGCCGACGGAAAAGTCCGCGATGTGCATCGATCCGCCCTTGCCGCGGCAGTAGCCGGAGGCGCGGCCGTAAAGCTCCGCCATCATCCGCTTGGGATCGGCGCCCTTGGCAATCGCGTGGCCATGCCCGCGATGGTTCGACGTAAGGCGGTCATCGATGCGCAGGCTGGCGCAGATGCCGGCGGCAACCGCCTCCTGCCCGATCGAGACATGCAAGGGACCGGGGATCTCGCCCGCCTTATGCGCCTCCAGCGCGGTTTCCTCGAACGCGCGGATGCGCACCATGGTGCGGTACAGGCCGGTCGGGCGGCGGAGGTTGTCGCCAGGATCGCTCATTTGGGTGTCGCCCGGGAGGGAAGCTTGCGCCGGAAGGGTCTGGCATGTTTGAACACAGGAAACGTCCCCTAGGCAATGTCTCTCATCCTCGACAGCGTCACTGTGTTTCCGCCCGATGCGCGCGGGCGCGCCGCCATCGCGGCCTCGCATGGCGGCGTCTATGCGGCGTATCTGGCCGCGAAGGTGGGCGTGAAAGCCGTGATCTTGTGCGATGCGGGCGTGGGCCGCGAGCGCGCGGGCATCGGCGGGCTCGACTATCTCGACGAGCTTGGCGCCGCGGCCGCGACCATCGGTCATCGTTCGGCGCGGATCGGCCATGGCCAGGACTGTTTCGCGCGGGGCTCGATCACGTACGTCAATTCACGCGCCGTGAAAGCCGGCATCGGGCCGGGCATGAGCGCGCGCGAGGCGCTGGAACGGCTGGACCGCGCCGATTTGCCGCCCTGCCCTGCCCCGCCGCCGATCGAGGAGACGCGCCATCGCCTGAGCGAGGCCGAAGCCGGAGGCGTGCGCGTGCACGCGATCGATTCGGCCGGGCTGGTGCTGCCGGAGGACAAAGGCCACATCGTCGTCACCGGCTCGCACGGCGCGCTGCTCGGCGGCAAGCCCGAGACCGCGATCAAAATTCCCGTGTTCGCCGCGCTCTACAACGACGCCGATTTCGGCATCGAGGATGCCGGAGTAGCGCGCCTGCCGGTGCTCGATGCGCGCGGCATCGCGGGCGTATGCGTGAGCGCATGGAGCGCGCGCATCGGCGACGGGCAATCGACCTACCGCGATGGCTTTGTCTCGGCCGTCAATGCGCGCGCCGCGCAATGCGGGGCCGAGATCGGAATTTCGGCGAAAGAACTGGTGGCGCGCCTCGTCGCTGCGCGCATGAAGGACCTGACATGAACGCACCCGTCTCGAATTCGGCGCGCAAGCTCAATGGCGGGCAGGCGCTTGCCGAAATGCTCAAGCTCTCAGGCGTCGGCCCGATGTTCGGCATGGGCGGCTTCCAGCTGCTGCCGTTCTACGAGGCGATGCGCGCGCTCGGCCTGCGGCATTTCCTCATCAACGACGAACGCTGCGGCGCGTTTGCCTCCGACGCGTATGCGCGCGTGACCAACCGGCCGGGCGTCTGCGACGCGACGCTCGGGCCGGGCGCGACCAATCTGGTCACTGCGCTGGTGGAGTCGCTCAATGCCGGCATTCCGCAGATCGCGATCGTCGGCGATGCCAACCGCGATCACGCCTGGAAGAACATGACGCAGGAGGCGCGCCAGGTCGAAATTCTCAAGCCCGCCGTGAAGGAACTGATCCGCGTCGAAGGCACCAAGCGCATTCCCGAACTCGTGCGCCGCGCTTTCGCGGTCGCGACGAGCGGACGGCCGGGGCCGGTGGTGCTCGACGTGCCGGAGGATGTCTGTCACGGCGAGCATGATTTCGACGCGGCGGACTTCTGGGTCGATGAAACGACGCTCAAGGCGCAGGCGCGCCGCACGCGGCCCGACCCGCACGAACTGGAGCGCGCTGCAGCGATCATTTCAAAAGCCGAGCGCCCGCTGCTGCTGGTCGGAGGCGGCATCCACATTTCGGAAGCCTATGACGCGCTGCTCGCGCTCGCGGAAAACTTCGGCATTCCGGTCGCCCACACGATGTCCGGCAAAGGCGCGATCGCCTGCACGCATCCGCTCTCGGCGGGATTGTTCGGGCGCTACTCGCGCATCGCCAACGATCTGGTTGCGGCCTCCGACGCGCTGATCGTGGTCGCCTGCAAGCTCGGTGAAATCCCGACGCGGCGCTTCCAGTTGATCCCGCCGGGCAAGCCCCTGATCCACGTCGATATCCTGGCCGAGGAGATCGGCCGCACCACGCGTACCGACGTCGCGCTCGTCGCCGACGCGCGGCTCGCGCTGGCCGACCTCGCGGCGGCGCTGAGCGATGGCGGCAAGGCGCGCGCGACGCGCCAGCTTTGGTGCGCCGAGGTTCCCTCGCGCATGAAGACATGGCGCGAGGGCGCGACCGAGAAGCTCACGTCGAACGAGACGCCGATCAATGTCGGCCGCCTGATGGGCGAGTTGAACGCGCTGATGCCCGAGGACGCGATTCTGGTCGCCGACGGCGGCTTCGCCGGCCACTGGGGCGGCCTGCTGTTCGACACCAAGCGCGCGGGCCGGCATTTCATCGCCGACCGCGGCTTCGCGTCGATCGGCTACGGGTTACCCGGCTCGATGGGCGCGCAGCTCGCCGCGCCGACGCGCCGCGTCGTCGGACTGACCGGCGACGGCGGCTTCAACATGACGCTCGGCGAACTCGAAACCGCGCGGCGCACCGGCACCCCGTTCGTGCTGTGCGTGTTCAACAACGCGGCCTCCGGCTACGTGAAGGCGCTGCAACACTCGATGTTCGGCGCGGGCAATTACCAGAGTTCCGATCTGGTCGAGATGGATTACGCGGCGATCGCCCGCGCCATGGGCTGCAAGGGCATCCGCGTCGAGGATCCCGGCAAGCTCGGCGCGGCGCTGCGCGAAGGCCTCGCCAACACCGCGACCCCGACCGTGCTCGACATCGTGGTGACGCGCGACCCGGCCAAAATGCTCCCCGGCGTCGACAACCGCACGCTCACGGTGACGAAGGGGGACCGGCCGGTGTAAAACCCGGCATGTTTCGCGCCGCCCTCGCCTTCCTCCTCGCGTTCACGCTCGCGCCCGTCGCGGACGCCGCCGAGTGCGCGCGCCCCAAGGAGCTGCGCTTCGAGGTGACGGGCAAGATCGTGCGCAGCGAGGTCGGCTTCACGCAGGGGCTGGAATGGCGCGACGGCAAGCTGTTCGAGAGCACCGGCGCGGTCGGCGGGCATTCCGGGCTCAACACCATCGCGCCCGATGGCACCGTGACCAGGCTGCGCGACGACGGCACGCGCTATTTCGGCGAAGGCCTGACCATCCTCAACGGCGAGATCTATCAGCTCACCTGGCAGGAGCACGAGGTGTTCGTCTACGACCTCGCCGGCCAGCGCCAGCGCAGCCTGCGCAATCCGCGCGAGGGCTGGGGCCTGACCAACGACGGCACCGGCCTGATTTTCAGCGACGGCTCCCCGTCGTTCTATTTCGCCGATCCTGCGACCTTCGCGATCACGCGCGAGGTGAAGATCAAGACCGACCGGCCCGGCGACGTCATCGGCCTCAACGAGCTTGAGCTGGTCGACGGCAAGCTCTACGGCAACCTGTTTCAGACCCAGACCATCGTGCGCATCGATCCCGACAGCGGCTGCGTCGAGGCGCGCGCCAATATGGGCTCGCTCTGGCGCTCGATGACCGACGCCGACAAGCGGCAGGTGACCGACGAGCAGAATGTGCTCAACGGGATCGCGTACGACAAGGCGACGGGATTGTTTTACGTGACGGGGAAGCGGTGGAGGACGATATTTGTAGGGCGTTTTTCCGAACCCAAGTGACGTTCGCGGCCACTATCAGCCGAATTTCTTCTTCGCCTTTGATTTCGCTTTCTTCGATGCCGGCTTTGCGGGGGTCGCAGGGGCGCGCTTCGCAGGTGCGGGCGCAGCCGACTTAGCAGCTGCCGCTGCCGATTTTTCCTCCTCACGCTGGCGCTGTTCGTTGCGTGCGAACTTCGCCTCGCGCATGGCCCGCAACTGATCAACCCGAGGCGATGGACCTTTGCTCATGCGGATCTCCTCAAGATGCAGCTTTGGGCGACGAACAGCGAATCATCGGCCGAGCATAGGCTCGCGCCGACGCCATACGAAGCGAGTGAACACAGTACCGGATGGAAGTGGCTCTCGCGTTTCAAACATGCGCGCAGCTTGCTGGTGCGGGCGGCCGGACTTGAACCGGCACAGCCTAGCGCCCGGGGATTTGCCGCAGGCGCGCTACTTCTTCTCCAGCAGCAGCGTCGCTTCCTTCTTGATTGCCGGCAGCAGCCGCTCGGAAAGCTTCGCCAGCAGCCATGGCAACGTGACCTCGATGCGCAGGCTGTCGTCGAGCACCTCGATGGTGCCCGCGGCGGATTGTCCAAGCGCGCGCATGTGAAACTGCAGCGTGTCGCCGGTCCACACTTCCTGCTCGATCGCGACCATGGCGCTCAAGTTTCCGCGCATGCGGGTGAGCCCGCTTTTGAGCCGGCGCGTCGCCTCCTCCTTGCCGAGGCGGTGCGGAACCGAGACCGTGACCGGAGTGCCCATCAGGCGCGCGCCCAATATGGCGCGCCGCGCCCTTCCACCTTGTCGAGATGCGCGCGCAGCAGCGCCATGTTGCGGCGATTGGCGCGGAACGCCACGTCGAACGCGTCGCCGACCAGCGGCACCGCGCCGACGACGCCGTCGAACGCCACATTCGCGAGCATGCGGGCAACGAGCAGCGCCGGTGCCCCAAGAGCACGCGCCTCATTGACGATGAACAGCGACATCACGGTCGTGATCGCGTCGCCGATTCCCGGAACAAGCCCGATCAGCGCATCGAGGCCGAAACGGATTTGGGTTCCGGGGATCACGAACGCGGTGTCGAGCAGGGTCGCAAGCGCATCGATCCGCGCGATGCGTTCCTGTCGCGAGAGCCGACGGCCGAAATCGAACGAGAGGTCTGCGGTGCGAAAGCGGTTCATGAGCAAAGAAATGGTGATCGGTTCGGCGCAGACAAGAGTCCTTATCTCACCTGGCCCAACGGGTCGATGAAACCGCCGCGCCTCAAGAGGACAGCAACTCGATTAACCGCGCCCGTTCTACGGAACCTGGAACCGCCTTCGCCGTTATGCGCCCAGGCACGACAATGGAGAAGCGCCATGAAAACCCTGTTTATTTCCGCGGCCGCGATTGCGATGGCGGCCGTGTTAAGCCCGGTTCCGTCGTTCGCTCAGCTGGCCGTCGAGACGCCGATAGGCGGCGTGCGCATCGGCGAGCCGAGCTATCGTCAGTACCGCGACTATGACCGCCCGGTCGTGCGTGAGCGCCGCATCTATCGCGAGCGCAATGTCGGCATGAATTGCCGGACCGTGACGATCGAGCGCGACGATGGCTCGATGAAGCGCATCCGCCGCTGCGACTGATTCGCCGCGAAAGTGCTGAAATGGAAAGGGCGGCCGGCTCATCCGGCCGTCTATTTCCACGTTTGCCATTCGCTGGTGCGGGCGGCCGGACTCGAACCGGCACGGGGTTTCCCCCGAGGGATTTTAAGTGTTTTCATGCTATGGTCAAGATATTGATAACGTTGACGATTTCGGACTTCAAAAAAGCTATGTGTAAGAAACTGTGTAAAAAAGCGACGATTTCCCATCGGGGAAGCCGCCGCTTGATAAGGACACTCTAATAGATTCGAACCCCTTTCCAAAGTCTGAACCTTCGACCTCACGTCGCTGGCTCCGCGCGTGCACGGGGAGTCAGAGCAAGCCCGAGGGCTCGGCTCAGGTGAAGCCGTAAAGATGTATCTGCCGCGCGCGGTCCGCCTTCGCTGCGGGGACATGCGGTCCACCATTGGCGTCCATGAGCGCGCCCTTGATGACAAGATCGCGATCATCCGGAGTCCATCGCCAGCGCGTTTTGTGTTCCGCTTCGTTGGCTTCCCAACGCGCGACCCACAGCGCTTCAAGTCCAATCGGCTGGCTGAGCTGTCCGGGTGCCCCGTATTCATACGGCCAGATTTTTGCCGAGGGCGTTTCAAGCGAACGACGAACGTCCTCAATCGTCATCGGCATAGTTTTTCTGTCGTGCGTCGGCGGTGGCGTCTTACGCGCGGAGTCGAGTAAGAGCGGCATCAACGCCTTGATGATCTGCGCATCGGCC
>JAXDOA010000557.1:0-2894 GCA_034669125.1 Hyphomicrobiales bacterium | reverse complement strand
TGCGCGGCGCGATCGATCAATACGAGATCGTCGCCGGCGAGCGGCGCTGGCGCGCCTCGCAGCGCGCCGGCCTGCATGACGTGCCGGTGCTCCTTCTTGAGGTGAGCGATCGCGAAGCGCTCGAACTCGCCATCATCGAGAACGTGCAGCGCGCCGATCTCAATGCGCTGGAAGAAGCGAACGGCTATCAGGCGCTTGCCGATGAATTCAAATACAGCCAGGACGACATCGCAAAGATCGTCGGCAAGAGCCGGCCGCATGTCAGCAACACGATCCGGCTGCTGAAACTCTCCGACGCCGTGAAGGCGTACATCAACGCCGGCCAACTCACCGCCGGCCACGCGCGTTTGCTGGTCGGGCAACCGAACGCCGAGGAGCTCGCCGAAGAGATCGTCGCGCGTGGGTTGAGTGTGCGGCAGGTCGAGGAGATGGCGCGCCGCGACGGCAAGAAGCAGGCGCGTCAGGTGCGGCGCACCGGGCGGCTCGGTCCCGATCCCGACACGGCGGCGCTCGAGAAGCGGCTGACCGATGCGCTCGGCCTGACGGTGCGCATCCTGCATCGCGTCGACGGCGAGGGCGTGGTCTCGATCCGCTATCGCAATCTCGAACAGCTCGACGACATCACGCGGCGGCTGGAGAGCGGACAGCAGATTGGCACGGCGGACGAGAGCGGGCCGAGGATCCGGAGATTGTAGTACTGGCCCGCGCCGCGCCGTGCGGGCGCGGGCGAGTGGGCGCAGATCTCTACACTCGTCATGGCCGGGCTTGTCCCGGCCATCCCGCTTAGGCAAGCTCCGGATCGTGCGACAATTCTATCTTTACATCCTAGCGAGCAGGCCGGGCGGCGCGATCTATATCGGCGTCACGAGCGATCTCATTCGGCGCGTCTATGAGCATCGCAATGGCTTCGTCGAAGGCCACACAAAGCGTTATCACATTCATCAGCTCGTCTATTTCGAAATTTACTCGACAGCGCGCGACGCAATTCAGCGCGAGAAGAACATGAAACACTGGCCGCGCGCGTGGAAGGCGCGCCTTATTGCGCAGAACAATCCCACCTGGCGGGACCTGTACGAAGAGATCGCCTCATAGGTTCGTGCTCAACTAAGCGGGATGGCCGGGACAAGCCCGGCCATGACGGGTGAGAAAGTCTCCCCTACTCCCTCCGCGCCGCACTTCGTGCAATCAGCGACAGCGCGCGGTGCGCGATCGTCTCGGCCAAATCCGATTGTTTGCGCGCGTCGAGCGAGGCCTCGGCCAGCATCGACATCGCTTTCGCGAGCCGCTCGGACGTCCAGGCCTTCAACGCGGCCTCGATCAGCGGCTTGCGGCGGAAGTGAATTCCCGGCTGGCTCTCCACGACGGCTGACGCCGAGGTGCCGTTCTCGACGTCGAGGCGCAGCGCATGCAGCCGCTCGATCTGGCGCAACGCCGCGCCGACGATCGCGCTCGCGTTGGTGCCGGCGATGGCCGCTTTGGCGAATTCCTTCTCGACGTCGGCGAGCCTGCCGGCGAATGCTGCGTCGACCAGCGAGTCGAGCGCGAGCGCGGACGCATCCGCCACCACCGCCGTCACGTCGTCGATCTCGACGCGCTCCTGCCCGTTCGCATAGAGCGCGAGCTTGCGCAGCTCGGCGCGCGAGGCGCGGCGGTCGCCGCCGAGCAGCGGGATCAGCGCGGCACGCGCATCCGGGGCGATCGATAGATCCGCGGCGCGCATCTCCTCGTCGACGATCCGCCCGACATCGCGGTCGCCGTCGGCGTAGCAGGGGATCGCCACAGCGGTCTTGGCACGCTCGCACACGGCGCGCTGCGCGGCGCCGCGCTTGAGAGCGCCGGCCTCGATCACGACGCGGCAATCCTGCAGCTTCGCGCCAAGCACATTCTCGATCGCCGGCACGATGTTGCGGCTTCCGGCGCGCACTCTTATTGCCCGGCGCCCTCCAAATAGCGGGATGGTGGTGGCTTCGTCGAGCAGACGCGCCGGATCGGACGCGAGTGTGTCGCCGTCGAGCCGCACCAGCGCGAACGGATCGGCCGGATCGTCGACCGAGGCACGGACGATCGCATCGACGCGCTCGCTGACAAGCCCGGCGTCGGGCCCGAACACCAGCACGATGGCGCGCGAGGGATCGGGGCGCGCGACGAAGGATTCGATATCGGAGGTTTTCAGCGCGACCATGTCGTTGACTTCATCCCTCCCCGCTTCGCGGGGAGGGATCAAGTCCCCGCGACAAAGAACGACGCAACGCGCGTGCGCACATTCTCGGCGACCACCTTGGCGGCGCGGTTCTCGGCATCGAGCCGCGCGCGCACGCGCGCGAAGCGCTGCTGCTGGCCCGGATAATCGGACGATACGCGCGCGAAGGTGCGGCCGACCATCACGGATTTGCCGGTCGCAAGCTCGGTCAGGGTGAATATCGCATCGATGCCGGTGATTTCCGACAGCACGCGGCCGGTTGTGATGTCGCTGATGATCGACGAACGCCCGACCCCCATGCGCACCTTGAGCCGATGCGTCGGCGAGATCAGGCCGCCGCCACCGCTCATTTCGAAATCGAGCGCGTTCTGCAACTCGACCGCGACGCGCGATTCCGGCGTGCCGTTCGGCGCATCGATGCGCTCGACCTGCACCTGCGCGAGCTGGGTCCCGAGCGGTGTCCCGCCGGCGACCGAGCGCGACGCGTAGAGCGGCTGGAAGCACGCGGCGTTGAGCGCGCCGAGCGCGATCACGGCCCCGATGCGGATAGGATTACGCCACCACATTCACGATCCTCTGCGGGACGACGATGACTTTTTTAGGGGTCTTGCCCTCAAGCGCCCGCACCACCGCTTCCAATTCTAGCACGGCCCGCTCCACCTCCGCATTAACGGCGTCGCGCGCGACCGTGAAG
>JAXDOA010000556.1:0-5567 GCA_034669125.1 Hyphomicrobiales bacterium | reverse complement strand
TGGAAGACGTAGGTCAGCGCAGGTCTCTCCTCTTACCCTCCCCCTTGTGGGGAGGGTCGACGCGCGCGCAGCGCGCGGCGGGGTGGGGGTCGATGTTTGACGCGCGGCGCGCTCCGCGATTCCTCGCAACCACTCCCACCCCTAACCCCTCCCCACCATAAGGGCGTTTACGCCCGTCTTCGACGGGCTTTGGGGGAGGGGAAAACCACCGAGTTCGCGGCGCGCTTCGACGCCAGAATCGTTGCTCAGAGCGGCGGCAGGTCGACCAGATCGACGCCGGTATGCTCCTTGTAGATCTTCGCCAGCACGCCGTTCTGCTTGTTCACGAACACCCAGGTGTTGACCCATTGTAAGAGGTCGTAGTTTCCGGGCTTCACGGCGATGCCGTAATAGGCGGTGGTCACGGTGAACTTGCTCTCGATGCCCTTGTCGGGGTTGCGCTGGGCGAGCGCGTTGATCAGGAACGCGGCACCGCCGATGGCGTCGACCTGGCCGGAGAGCAGCGCCTGCTGCGTCGCCGAATGCTCGTCGAAGAACACGATGTTGGTGCCGGGGGGCGCGACCTTCGGCACCACCTGTTCTTCCAGCGTGGCGCGCGTCATGCCGATCTTCTTGCCGGCGAGGTCGGCGGCGCTCTTGATGTTCACGTTCTTCGCCCCGCCGATGACGATCGAGAGCGCGCCGTGCGGGCTGGAGAACCACACCGATTTGGCGCGCTCCGTGGTGATCGACAGCGACGAGATCGCCAGATCGGCGCGATCCGACAGCAGCGCCGGAATGCGCTGCGGGCCGGTGACGTTGACCAGCTCAAGCTCGACGCCCAGATCCTTGGCAAGCTGGCGCGCGGTCTCGACTTCCGAGCCGGTCGGCTTGTTGTCCTTGTCGAGAATGCCGAACGGCGGGGACGTCAACTCGGCGGTGATGCGGATCTTTTTCTCTTTGATGATCCGGTCGAGTGCTTGTGCGTCCGCCGTCTGCGCGCCGAGTGCGAACGCGAACAGCGCCGCGCAGGCGCCCGCGAAAAACCTGATCATGATGTCTCCTCCCATTGTCGTTGTTGCCCGGATAGTACGCCGGGTTTGGTCCGAACCGTAACGTTCAGCGGTTGTTCGGTCGGGTATTGTCAGCTTTTGCGCCCACGCAGTCCGTCGATCCCGGCCTTGAGTGCGCCCTGAAACACGCCGGTGTCGGTGCCGTAGGCGAGCGCGCGGAAGCCCCAGTCGAGATACTGCCGCCCCGTCTTCACGTCGCCGGCAAGGAAGCCCGCGGCTTTCTTGTTGCGTTCGCAGGCGCGCACGATTGCCTTGGCGGCCGCCTTGTAGCGCGGGGAATCGAACTGCCCGTCGATCCCGAGCGCGTTGGTGAGGTCGAAGTGCCCGAGCCAGCCGACATCGATGCCGGGCGTCGCCATGATGGCTTCGACATTCTCGAGTCCCGCCGCGGTTTCGATCAGCGCGATGACGAGCGTGCGCTCGTTCGCGGCTTTCATCGCCTTGATGTGATCGCCGCCCTTGTAATCGTCATGCGCCATGCCAAACGCGAGCCCGCGCACGCCCTGCGGCCGGTAGCGGCACCACTTCGCGATATCCGCCGCCTGCTCGGCCGTCTCGACCATCGGCACCATGATGCCCATGGCACCGGCATCGAGCATCGGGGCGATCAGGTGATAGTGCGAGCCCGGCACGCGCACCATCGGCACGAGCCCGGTGCCACGCGCGAACGCCGCCTGCGCCTTGATCGTCTCGATGCCGGCGCCCGAGTGTTCCGTGTCGAAAATGCAGAACTCGCAGCCGGCGTTCGCCATGATCTGGCAGACGCCCGGCGTGAAGAACTCGAACGCCATGTGGCCGAGCGCGACGCCGCCCTTGCGCAGCTTCGCGCGAACCGGATTACCCCGCATCGTTTCCCCCAAACCCGTTGGCGGCCACGTTCGCCCGTTCCGTGGCGCGAATCAACGCATGTCGTCGTGCATTGCGCGCGAAGATCGCTGCTTGCGCCTCGACAATCGCAAGCTGTTTTGTAACACTCGCGCTGATCGCCGCGAGCGTTGGATCTTGCGGACCGCGTGGTGCCTGTTTGCTGATGTCCGCATATGACGTTGTCGCTCCGAGCTTCGACAGCTACCGCGCGTTGCCGCCGGGCGTGCCCGAGGCGATCCGCGCGGCGGTCCTCAAGTCGGCGCGCGCTGCGCCGCGCATCCTCGATCTTGGTAGCGGCAGCGGCAGGATCGGGGGGCCGTTCGTGGCGGCCGGCGACGACTACGTCGGCGTCGACCTGTCATCCGGCATGTTGCGCGAGTTCGCGGGCCGCGTCGCCGCGCACGGCGATGTGTCGCCGCGGCTGGTGCAGGCGAACGGCGAGCTGCTGCCGTTTCGCGACGCGGCGTTCGACGCCGTGATGCTGATCCAGGTGTTCGGCGGGCTGCGCGGCTGGCGGCGATTCATCGCCGAGGCGCGGCGCGTGCTGCGGCCGCCGGGAGCGATCATTGTCGGCCGGACCGAAATGCCGCCGGACGGCATCGATGCGCGCATGAAGCAGCGCTTCGCCGCGATCCTTGCCGGATTGGGCGCCGACAAGGATCGTGCGAATGCGCGCGAGGACATCGCGCAATGGCTGGCATCGAACGCCGACAGCAGCGAGGCCGTGACGGCTGCGTCCTGGACCGCCAGCCGCACACCGCGTTCGTTCATCGAACGGCACGGGAGCGGCGCGCGCTTCGCCACGCTGCCTGCGCCGCTCAAGACGCAAGCCTTGCGCGAGCTTGGCGCCTGGGCCGCCGCGACCTTCGGCTCACTCGATGCGGCGGCGTCCGAGACGCATGCTTTCGAGTTGCAAATCTTCAAATTTCACAATGGGAATCACTGAATGCAGGCACCCGACAACGCGATGTTGACCGACCTCGGCAAACGGCTGGTCAGCGGATCGCTCAGCGATGCGGCGCTCCAAAAGGCGACCGAAGCGACGCCCAGCCATGCCATTCTGCCATGGGTCAACGTCGTGAAGATCGGCGGGCAGAGCATCATGGATCGCGGACGCAGCGCGGTCGGCCCGGTAGTCGACGAGATCGTCGCCAATCTCCCGCACCACAAGATGATCCTCGGCACCGGCGCCGGCACGCGCGCGCGCCACGTCTATAGTCTCGCGATCGATCTCGGCCTGCCGATCGGCGTGCTCACGGTGCTCGGCACTGCGGTCGCATGGCAGAACGCGCAGATGCTGCAATACATGCTGGCGCGGCACGGCATCGCGTTCCTCGAGCCGGAGGGCTTCGCGTCGCTGCCGCACTATCTGATGGAGCGCGGCGCGGTGATCTGTCAGGGCATGCCACCCTACAAGCTGTGGGAAGCAAACCCCGAGGTCGGCCGCATCCCGCCGCAGCGCACCGACACCGGCTGCTATCTGATCGCCGAGGTGTTCGGCGCGCGCCGCATGATCTACGTCAAGGATGAGGACGGCCTCTACACCGCAGATCCGAAGAAGGACCGCAACGCGACGCACATCCCGCGCATCAGCGTGCAGGAGTTGCTTGAGCGCGACCTCGACGACCTGGTGGTCGAGCGCGCCGTGCTCGAGATGATGCTCAACGCGCGCCACATGCGGGAAATCCAGTTCGTCAACGGCCTCAAGCCCGGTCAGCTCACGGCCGCGCTGAACGGCGAGCCGGTCGGGACCATCATCTTCAACGCCGCCGCGCCGGGAGGCAGCAAATGAACGAGACCAATCCCGGCGCCCAGCACGTCGTCTCGCGCCTGATGCGCGAGTCGCTGATGGACAAGAAGCTGATCGCCGGCACCGAGTCGGCGGTCCGCGCGATCCTGCCGCGGCTGAACGTCGTGCAGATCGGCGGCCTCTCGATCATGGATCGCGGGCACACCGCAGTGCTGCCGCTGCTCGACGAGATCATCGCCAATCAGGAAGAGCACACCCAGGTGATCGGCGTCGGCCCCGGCGTGCGCGCCCGGCATATCCTCTCCGTCGGCCTCGACCTCGGGCTGCCGACCGGCGCGCTCGCGACGCTTGCGGCGAAGTCGTCGGCGCAGAACGCCTACATGGTGTCGTGCCTGCTGGCGAACCACGGCTTTGTCTATCTCGAAGCGCCGTTCATCGTGCAGCTGCTGCCCGCGATGCTGGCGGCGGCGCGTGGCGCGGTGTTCAACGGCATCCCGCCGTACGATCTGTGGGAGCACCCGCCGGCGGTCGGCAAAATCCCTCCGCATGGCAGCGATGCGGGGTCGTATCTCGTTGGCGAGGTGTTCGGCGCGCGCTCGGTCATCCTGGTGAAGGACGTGGACGGGCTCTACACCGCCGATCCCAAAACGCATCCGGACGCGACGTTCATTGCGGAGATCAGCGCCGCCGAACTCATCCGCATGCGGCTCCCCACGCTGCCGATCGAGCCGGTCGTGCTCGACCTGATGACGCGCGCGAAACTCGCCAGAAGCATCCGCATCGTGAACGGGCTCGTCCCGGGCAATCTCACGCGCGCGCTTGCCGGCGAGCCGGTGGGCACGCTGATCCACCTCTGAGTTGACCGATCAGTCGGGTTCCCTTGCGCGACGTCATCACAACGTCACGCCGGCGCGCTTGACAGGACAACCATAGGGCGACGACAATTCGTTGGGCGGCGGCAGGGCATCCGCGGCCGGACACAATCAGGGATCGACACATGGCGCGCAGGGCATCCGTCGCGGCGTCGAAGGTCACCAAACGCTTCGAGCAGGTGCAGACGATCCTCGACACGGCCGCCCGCACCGGAAAGAAGAAGTCCGACTACGGCGGCGCCGGCCGTTTCTGGGCCGACCTCGACACGCTCAAGGAAGCAAAAGTCTACGGCGTGCGCATGATCGCGCCCGAAGAAAAAGCCTCATGCTGCGACGACGGAAGCCGCAGCGCGCGGTCAGGCCTGATCCGGGGCTTGCGCGGGCTGGCGCCGTTCGACGGCAACCGCTTTCCCCCATTCATGTGGGGCGGCTCGCGCGTCGCCGAGGTCGACATCGCGTTCATCGCCGACTGGATCGACGACGGCTTGCCGGCGGACGACCATCTGGGTGCGTTCGACATCGGCAAGCTCGATGCCGAGGGCGGCAAGACCACGCGGATCAAACTGGCCGATGTCGCCGAATTCGAGGCGTTCGGTACAGGCGCAAAGCGCCACGCCTATCGCGAGGGAGAGCCGCGTCAGCGTCAGAATCTCGACTGCCTGAGTCCGCCCGAGGTCGAGCGGCTGCGCAATGCATTCCGCGCCATCTATGACATCGATTACAAGGTCGAGGACCGCCGAAACTACAACAATCAGGCGCTGATCCATCAGAACCATTGCCAGCACGGCTGGGAGCGCTTCCTGCCGTGGCACCGCGCCTATCTCTACGAATTCGAGCAGAACCTGCAGGACTTCGAACCCGGCATCATGCTCCCTTATTGGGACTGGACCATGCAGCAGTATGTCCCCCACGCGCCCGAGACCGGCGACGTCATCCCGAAGGCCTATAAAGCACTACTCCGGCCGCAATCCCTGAAGTATCTGGAAGACCACGGCTTCCCGGCGCCAGCCATCAAGGGCTTGAACG
>JAXDOA010000555.1:0-2775 GCA_034669125.1 Hyphomicrobiales bacterium | reverse complement strand
GCCTGCGGCGTCTGCTTCCACGATATCGTCACGCGCAACGGCACGCTCAAGTTCGGCGTGCAGATGCCGTGCATCCTGGGGCATGAGATTTCCGGCACCGTGGTCGATGTCGGCTCCGACGTGCGCGGCTTCAAGAAGAATGACCGTGTCGCGACCGTGCAACGCTATCACATTTGCGGCGCGTGCCGGCATTGCCGCATGGGACGCGAGACACTGTGCCCGGAGCGCAAGTTCACCGGCGACGCGGGGCTGGTCGGCGGCTACGCGGAATATGTTGCGATCGAGGACGACAACATCGCGCTCGTACCCGAAGGCGTCGCGCTGCAGGACGCCTCCATCGTCGCCTGCGCGGTCGGAACCATCCTCAACGCGATGCGCGAGGTCGGCAAGCTCGCGGCGGGCGAGACCGCACTCGTTACCGGCGCGGGCGGCGGGCTGGGCATGCATGCGGTGCAGCTTGCGCGGCTCGCCGGCGCGTTCGTGATCGCGCAGACGACAAGCCCTGAGAAGGCCGACCAGATCCGCGCGCTCGGCGCGCATGAGGTGATCGTGCATGCGCGCGGCGAGGACTTTTCCGGCGCCGTCAAGAAGATCACCGGCGGCAACGGCGTCGATGTCGCGATCGACAATGTCGGCAGCCAGCTGTTCGAGTCGATCCGCCGCAGCATGGGCATCGGCGGCCGCTGGATCATGATCGGCCAGCTCACAGGACAATTCG
Source organism: Hyphomicrobiales bacterium (assembly GCA_034669125.1). Taxonomy (GTDB): domain Bacteria; phylum Pseudomonadota; class Alphaproteobacteria; order Rhizobiales; family Xanthobacteraceae; genus PALSA-894. The sequence continues at coordinate 2,057 of JAXDOA010000555.1, read as the reverse complement.
TGCCATTCAATCCGGCGCAGCTTTTCCTCAAGAACGTCTCGATGCTGAGCGCGACCTCGACGACGCGCCGCCAACTCGAGGACTGCCTCTCATTGGTCGCGCGCGGCGCGATCAAGCCGATCGTCTCGATGGCGCTGCCGCTGGAGGAAGCCGCGCGGGCGCACGAGATGGTCGAGGCCGGTAAGGTGCTCGGCCGGGTCGTGTTGCGGCCGAACGGGTGACTCATGAATGTTGACGCCGCGATCGTCGGCATCGGCACGAGCGCGTTCGGACGCGGTCTGCCGGACAGTCAGCTTCGCCTCGCGGCCGTCGCGTTCAAGGAAGCGCTCGCCGATGCCGGGCTCGAGCGCGCCGATGTCGACGGTCTCTCGATCCATCTGGGTGCGCCGCTCGGTGTCGACTACGATCGCGTCGCCGAAGCGTTCGGCCTCGACATCCGCTACGTGAACCAGTCCTGGCTGCATGGCCGCTTCGTCACCAATGCGCTGCAGCACGCGGCGCTCGCGGTTTCGGCCGGCCTCGCCGACGTGGTCGCCTGCGTGACCGCGGTGAGCTTCACGCGCGAGCGCGGGTTCCTCGGCGGCCCGGGCGATGTCGAAGGCAACCGCGAGGAAGGCGGCACGCATGGCGAGGTCCCGCCCTATGGGCTGACGGCGCCGGCCGGTGGCGCCGCGATCGCGATGCAGCGCTACATGCATCTCTACGGCGCGACGAGCGAGCAGCTCGCGGCAGTCCCCATGTCCATCCGTCAGCACGCGCTGAACAATCCGCGCGCGATCATGCAACAGCCGTTGACGCTCGAAGCGCATCAGGCGGCGCGCATGGTGGTCGATCCGCTGAAACTGTTCGACTGTTGTCTGATCAGCGACGGCGCCGCCGTCGTGCTGGTGACGCGCGGCGACCGCGCCCGCGATTGCAGGCAGAAGCCGGTGCGCATCGGCGGCATGCAAGGCACGCGCTCGGGCCGCGAGGAATTTATTTTCGCGCCGCGCGGGCTCGGCATCAATCAGCAGTCGGGTCAGCGTTCGGCCGCACGCCCGCGCGATCTGGAGGTCTTCACCAAGGGCGTTTCGCGCGACGACGTTCAGGGCTTCTACACCTACGATGCATTCTCGCCACTCGTGCTGTTCGCGCTCGAACGCTTCGGCTACGCCGGCATCGGCGAAGCGGCGGCGTTCGTGCAAAACGGACGCATCGCGCCCGGCGGTGCGCTGCCGGTCAACACGTCCGGCGGCTTGTTGTCGGAGGCGCACGTCGCGGGCTGGAATTCGATTTGCGAGATGGTGCGGCAATTGCGCGGCACCGCTGGGCCGAGCCAGATGGCCAACGCAAAGGCGCTGCAATGGGGCACCGCCTGGGGCGACAGCGTGATCCTCACGAGGGACGCATGAGCATTCACGAGAGGCCGCGTCCGCGCATCGGTCCCGACAGCACGCCGTTCTGGCAGGGCTGCCGCGAGCACCGCCTGATGCTTCCCGTTTGCTCCGCATGCGGCAAAGCGCATCTGCCGCCCGGTCCGGTGTGCCCGTTCTGCTTTGCCGACGCGATCGAATGGAAGCAGGCAGGCGGCCGCGGCCGCATCAGCACCTGGACCATGGTGCACAAGGCCTGGTTTCCGGCCTTCGCCGCGGAGACGCCTTATAATGTCGTGCAGGTCGAGCTGGACGAAGGGCCGCGCCTGACCTCAAATTTCCTCGGTGGCGGCAAGCCCGAGATTGGCCAGCGCGTGGAGATCGTATTCGACGACGTCGACGCCGAGTTGACGCTGCACCGGTTTCGCTTGGTCGAATAATCACGGCGCGTACATCGGCTCGGGCAGTCCCTTCACGCCGACATCGAGCGCCAGCAATCCGCCCGCGTGCGTTTCGCTCGCGAGCTTGTCCGGCGCGAGACGAAAGCGCGCGGTCGTCACATACATCGTGCGCAGGTCGGGACCCCCGAATGCACAGGCCGTCGGGCGGCTGACCGGCACCTGCACGGTGCGGTCGAGGCGGCCGTCCGGCGCGTAGCGGGCAAGACACGAGCCGTCGAACATCGCGCTCCACAGGAAGCCTTCG
>JAXDOA010000554.1:0-2637 GCA_034669125.1 Hyphomicrobiales bacterium | reverse complement strand
GACCTTCGACATCATCGCCGAGGGCATCGTGCCGATCGCTCGCAGCCATGCGGAGCTGATCGCGGGCGGGCTCGCGGTGCACCTCGAGGCGCGCATCGAGCCCGAGGCCGTCATGCTGGGCGCGCTTGCGCTCGCCTCGTTCGCCGGGCTCGCGACCACCATCGTGCCGTGGCTGCTGACTGGCGGCACGCTTGCGCTGCATCATCCGTTCGCGCCGGCCGTGTTCGCCGCGCAATGCGCCGAGGAGCGCTGCACGGTTGCGGTCTTGCCCGGCGCGATGGTGATACGCCTCGCGGATGCCGGGCTGATCGGCGCGAGTAATCTCTCCAGCGTGCTTGCAGTGTGGCGCGCGCCGGAGCGGCTGGCGGCAAGTCCCGTATGGTCCGGCGGGACGCTGGTGGACATTCCGGTCTTCGGCGAGATCGGACTGATCCCGGTGCGCCGCGGCGCGGATGGAAAGCCCTCTCCCATTCCAAACGGCCGCGTCGTGCTGCCGCGTGGCGCCGCGCAAGGCATTCACGTGCTGAGCGTCGCGCGCACACCGGGCGGTACGCTCGCGCTCTCCGGTCCGATGGTGCCGCACGCACCCTTCCCGCCCGGCGCCGAGCGGAGCAGCGGGCCGCGGCTGAAGATCGCCGAGGGCGCGATCGACACCGGCTATGCGTGCCGCGCCGATCGCGAAACGAAAATGCTCACCGTCGACGGCCCGCCCGCCGGCATCGTCAGCGTCGGCGGATACCGCTTCGCCTTGCGTGCCGCGCAGGATCTCCTCGCCGGCATCGAGGACGGCTCGACGCTCGCGGCATTGCCCGACCTGCTCGCCGGGCACCGGCTCGCGGGCGCCGGCGCCGACCGCGATGCGATCTGCGATGCGCTGCTGGGCCATGGCGCCAACCCGCTGCTGGTCGCCGCATTTCGCGCCCGGAAATCGTCACAGCAGGCCTCGGCTGCTTAATTTTCGTTAGCAAACTGCCCCGCTTGCGTTGACGCGTCCTTTACGCGGGACGGCTAGCGTGCCGCCTTGGTTTGTAAGGGCGGCGTATCAGCCATGGCGTTGTCGGGTCCGGTTCTCGTCGTTGCCGACGAGGCAAACGAGGTGTGCGAAGCGTTGACGCGCGGGGGCAACCTCCCCATGCGCGAGGCCGCACTCACCGATGCCGTGGCGGCGATCGGCAAGACCAAGCCTTCCGCCGTCGTGCTGGCCGGTTGCCCGGAGGACATTGCGCGGCCGATCGCCGCGAGGCTCGCGAAATCGGACGGCCCGCTGGTTCCCCTGCTGGCCATCGTGCAGGACTTCACGCCTGCGTTTGCCAATGCTTTACCAATTCCCGCCGAACACGTGCCCACACGTCTCGTCCCGCGCTTGCGCGCGGCGCTGCGCGTGCGCGCGCTGCACGCCACCGTTCTGCGCCGTGCCGAAGAACTGGCCGGGCGCGGCGATGCGCCGGAACTTCCGCAACACGACCCGCTCGAAGACGCGACCGTCCTGGTCGCGGGACGCGGACGCGGCTATCCGGCGCTGACCGTCGCGGTCGGCGAGCGCATGGGGCTGATCGGCGCGCTCTCGATCGAGACCGCGCGCAGCTACCTCGGCGCGCGCGACATCGACGGCGTGGTGATCGGCGACGGCTTCAACCGCTCCGTGGTCGAGGATTTCATGGAGGAGCTCAACGCCGATCCGCGCTGGCGCGACCTGCCGGTGATCGTGCCGCACGACAGCGTGCGCGATTTCGATCCCGAGCGCATGCCCAATGTGGATTGCCTGAGCGGCGATCCCGACAAGGTCGCCGCCCATATGCTGCCGTTCGCGCGGCTGCATGCCTTCGCGGCGCGCCTCAAGCGCATGGTCGCCTCGCTCGACCAGAAGGGCGTGCTCGCGCCCGACACCGGCCTGATGACGCAAACTGCCTTCATGGGCGAACTCGAGCGCGCGGCGGCGACCGCGCAGTCGCGCGGCGCGGGCCTGTCGCTCGCAAGGCTGTCATTCGACACGCTCTCGAACCGCCGCGCGAGCCTCGACGCCGCACGCATCACCGGGCGGCTTCTGCGCGCGAGCGATATTGCGTGCTGCGACGAGGATGGCACAATCCTGATCGCCTTCATGGAGACCGATCTCGTCACCGCGCATGTGGTCGCGCGCCGCATCGCCAGCGTGCTCAAGCACACGACGCTCGCGGTCGGCGCGGAGCGCACACGGCTTGGGCCGACCGTCGCGCTCGCGGCGTTCCGCGCGCGCGATACTGTGGGGTCGCTGGTGGCGCGCACAATCGACCAGCGCATGGTTGCGGGCGAATAAGCCATTGTAATCAATGGTTGAAACGTTCGCGGCCGCCAGCAAGGGAAGCATCATACTACCTGAAATTGACATTTGCCTATAAATAGCTACCTTTACGATCACAAGTAATGGTTGATCGAAAGGATACTTTCTTGTTCAGCGCGACCGTCGGCGCGTGGAAAGAGCCGGTTGCCGCAGCAGCGGCGTTGGCGATATCGCTGTTCCTCGGTCTCTCCGGCACCGCAGGTGCCGACGATCGCAGGCAGATTCTGCGGCAAATACCTGGGCCGGACCACAACATCATCGTGATCGGATTCGACCACATTCGCGGGCAAGCGTTTCGTGCCGTCATCGATCCGAAA
>JAXDOA010000553.1:0-4290 GCA_034669125.1 Hyphomicrobiales bacterium | reverse complement strand
CTTGGTGAGGCCATCGACCAGCGCGCCGATTTCGGGGCCGAACTTCTCGTCGATCTCGGCGCGCGTCGCCTCGGTGTCCTCGATCGTATCGTGGAGGAGCGCCGCGACGATCGTGGCGTCATCGAGCTTGAGGTCGGTCAGGATCGCGGCGACCTCGAGCGGGTGGGAAAAATACGGGTCGCCCGAGGCCCGCGTCTGCGTCCCGTGCGCCTTCATGGCATAAACGTAGGCGCGGTTGAGCAGGTCTTCGTTGGCGTCCGGATTGTAGCTCTTGACCCGATCGATCAGGTCGTACTGCCGCATGATCTGCGGCTTGCGCCGCTTGACCGGCTCGGCCACCTCCGGCGCGATCGGCCGCGCGGGCTCGACCACCCGGCTCGCCGGCGGCTGGTTTTGCATTCGCGGCAGATTATCGGTCTGGGCACGCGCCATGCGTTTCCTCGGGCCGCGGCGACGCCAGCCGCGCGGCGTATTCGGCACAGAGTACCACGGGTATTTGCGAATCCCGCAACGCGATTTGCGCGCGGCGTGACAAAAACCTCCGCATCAACCGTCCGCCGGCGCCTCGCCTGCCGCGAGCGAGGCCGCTATCTCGGCGATTGATCGAAACAACACAAGTGGATCGTCTTTCGAAGGCAAGAAGCCCCACCGTCGCCAGAAGCCGGCGGCGTCAGCGTCGACGGCGGTTACCATAACGGCACGGCCGCCGATCAGCGCCGCACCGGCGACACAGCGCGTCATTGCGTGCATCAGGAGACTGTAACCGATACCGCGGCGCGCAAACGATTGATCGACCGCAAGTTGACCGAGCAACAAGCAAGGAACCGGGTTTGGCGGCTGTCCAGTACGGATTGAGCGGGGCATTGCAATCGGAAGGGCGGCCGTAGGCGCGAGGCCATAGTAGCCAGCAACTCGCCCTTGCTCATGGATGACCATGACGACCGTAAAACCACGCTGGTGGTTTGGAAGCGTACGGGTCTTTAGCCAATTGTCGAGCGAGGGCTTGCCGCACGAAAAGAGCGATATGTCGTGATCTGGACCGAGCGGCTCGGGCGCGGATAGAGCCACGGTGAAATCTCAGTCCCGTTCCCAGACCGCTTTGCGCTTGAAGAGTTCGACCATTTCCGGAACAGGCTTCCCTGGCCCCGATATCGCCTCAACGAATGCCTTGAAACCTGCGGGGGACATCCGGATCGGCACGTTCTCCAGAATGGCCTCTTCGGCCGCGCGGACAGCAGCCTCGCGAACGAAATCAGTCCGCGATCGCCCGCGTAGGCTCGCCGCACGATCGATGATCGCGATGTCCGACGCGGGCAGCCGCATCGACAACGGATGATCTTTTCGCGCGACGGGCCGCATTTGCCACTTCTTAAGGAATTCGCCGATCAATGTAGCGCAAATTACAATACAACGCAATCACGGCCGCCCAAAACAAACGGCCCGGGCTGTGCCGGGCCGCCGAACGCCAAACCCGTCCGAAAAACGTCAGAGATCCTCGTCGCCCGCCTCGGCCTCCGGCTCCGGGCGCTCCTCGGGGGGCGCGAGGCCTTCGAGCCCCTTGAGCAGCTCCTCCTCGGTCATGCGGTCGGCCGTCACTTCAGTATCGTCCGCGTCCACGCTCGCCCCGGCCGAACCGATCAACGGGATCGAATCAAGCTCCGGCTCGTCCACTTCGACGTACTTCTGCAGCGAGTGGATCAGGTCTTCCTTCAGGTCACCGGGCGAGATCGTCTCGTCGGCGATTTCGCGCAGCGCCACCACCGGATTCTTGTCGTTGTCGCGATCGATGGTGATCGGCGCACCGGACGAAACCATGCGGGCGCGGTGGCTCGCCAGCAGCACGAGGTCGAAGCGGTTTTCAACCTTATCGATACAATCTTCGACGGTGACACGGGCCATCGGCTCGCCACTCCTATGCAAATTGTGTGCGAATTTAGCGTGTAGGTATTCGGCCCGGCGCAAAAGCGCAAGTCCGAAGTTTTGGGGGCTTGGCGCCCCGTTAGCCCTCTGTTAGTCAGGTTCTCAAGGATCGGGGCCCGGTTGCTCAAAGTCATTGCGCTTTTGGATTGCGAGAGCCGGCCCGGTTCAGGTCGACGGCACTGTTTGGTGGCGGCGGCGGATATTTCCGAGAACCCATGATCGGCGGCCTCCGGCGTGCGCAACGTCGCTTCCCGCGGATCGCATTGCATTGATTAACGAGAGAGCCCGATGGCCGTACCCGCCGAAAAGATCGCGCTGTTCATCGACGGCGCCAACCTCTACGCCACCGCCAAGACCCTCGGTTTCGACATCGACTACAAGAAGCTGCTGCGCGAATTCCAGTCGCGCGGCTATCTCCTGCGCGCTTTCTATTACACCGCCGTGATCGAGGATCAGGAGTATTCCTCGATCCGCCCGTTGATCGACTGGCTCGACTACAACGGCTACACGGTCGTCACCAAAGCCACCAAGGAGTTCGTCGATCAGTCCGGACGCCGCAAGGTCAAGGGCAACATGGACATCGAGCTCGCCGTCAACGCGATGGAGATCGCGCCGACCGTCGACCATATCGTGCTGTTCTCCGGTGACGGCGACTTCCGCTCGCTGGTCGAGGCGATCCAGCGCAAGGGTGTGCGCGTGACGGTGGTTTCCACGATCTCCACGCAGCCGCCGATGGTCGCCGACGAACTGCGCCGCCAATGCGATATTTTCATCGACATCGTCGAACTGCAGAGCAAGATCGGACGCGACCCGTCCGAGCGCCCGGCGCGTGCGCCGCGCGACGATCGCGGCGGCGAGCGTGGTGGCGAACGCAGCCAGCACCCGCAATTCCTGCAGCGCCCGGTCGCGCCGCAACGCGCCGGCGCCGCGGACGATGAGTTCGAGGAAGACTAAGCCCACAGAGTCCGGCATCGGCGACGCTGCGGAAGCCGAGCCGCCGCGCGATTGCCCGCTGTGCCCGCGTCTCGTCGCGTTCCGCAACGGCTGGCGCGCGAAAGAACCGGACTGGTTCAACGCTCCCGTCCACTCGTTCGGCCCGCTCGACGCGCGGCTGCTGATCGTCGGGCTCGCGCCCGGCTTGCGCGGTGCGAACCGCACGGGACGGCCGTTCACCGGCGACTACGCGGGCGATCTGCTCTACGGGACTTTGGCGGAGTATGGGTTCTCGCGCGGCAAATTCGATGCGCGGCCGGATGACGGCCTGACGCTGATCGACGCGCGCATCACCAACGCGGTGCATTGCGTGCCGCCGGAGAACAAGCCGACGCCCGCCGAGATCGGCACCTGTCGCGCTTCCTATCTGACGCGCCGCATTCCCGCGATGCCCAACCTTCGCGCGATCGTGATGCTCGGCCGCATCTCGCACGAGTCGACGCTGCGCGCTCTCGGGCAGCGCCTGGCGGCCGCACCTTTCGCACACGGTGCCCGGCATACGGTCGGCGAACTTTCGCTGTTCGATAGCTACCACTGCTCGCGCTACAACACGAATACCGGCGTGCTGACGACTGACATGTTTCGATCGGTGTTCAGGGACGTGCGCGCCTATTTGGACGCCTGAAGCCAAGCAACCACCTCTTCGGCATTCTTGTCCGGCGGAAACACCGGATAGAACACCTTGGTGATGACGCCGTTGTCGATCACCCAAGCGATCCGTTTGAGCAAGGTCATTCCTCCGAACGCGAAGGTCGGAAGATCCAGCGCTCGGGTGAGTGCAAGTCGACATCGGACAGAATCGCGAACGGCCTCGCACTGATAGTCGGTCGTCTGCGTCGAAAGCCCGTAGAGCCGCGCGACGCCGAGCCGCTTCAAGTCCGCGAAATGATCGCGGAACCGCACGACTGCGGCGTGCAGCCGCGTGCGCCGGGAATGGCATCCCACCCGTCGAGCAGCGGCTGACCCGGCCGACCGGTGCGCGGATAGATGTAGACGACGGTGCGGCCGGTGAGCCGGGACAGGTTGACCGACGTCCGATCCGTCGCGGGAAGGACCAAATCGGGCAGTCGAAGGCCAGTCAGGTGCCCTGCCGCGCCATCGTCCTGCGGCGCCGGAAGATTGTCCGGCAACATCCGGGGGTCGTGGAGAGCCTCGCTCCTGGTCTCCATCATTTGTTATTCTACAACAGGTTACAGGTTTTGTCGGCAGCAAAAGATGAGCGTAACGTTCGCTCTTGAGCAAGATACAGCTAGTTTCAGCATTATGCTTTCTTGCAACAACTGGCGGAACTCGGCGTTCTGTTGATGAGGGCGGCATGACTGCCACCAACTCATCACCGACGCACATACGCGCAATTTAAGGAAGTTCCAGCCATGA
>JAXDOA010000552.1:0-5312 GCA_034669125.1 Hyphomicrobiales bacterium | reverse complement strand
ATCCAGGACTGGGGCATCACCTACGCCGAACTCGAGCCTTACTACGACAAGTTCGAATACACGGCTGCGATTTCCGGCAAGGCCGGCAACATCAAGGGCGAGATCCAGGCGGGCGGCAATCCGTTCGAGGCGCCGCGTGCCCGCGACTATCCGCTGCCGCCGCTGACGCCGATCCTGGCGAGCGAGATGTTCACAGCTGCCGCGAAGAACAACGGCTATCACCCGTTCCCGCGGCCGTCCGCGAACGCGTCGCGCGCCTACACCAATCCGGACGGATCGAAATACGGTGCGTGTCAGTATTGCGGCTATTGCCAGCGTTTCGGCTGCGAGGCGAACGCGAAAGGCTCGCCGCACATGACGGTGATCCCGATCGCGCTGAAGAATCCGAACTTCGAGCTGCGCACCCATTCGTGGGTGACCAAGGTGCTGAAGGATTCCGACGGCAAACGCGTCACCGGCGTCACTTACACCAACGTGCTCAACGGCGAGGAATTCGAGCAGCCGGCCGGGATCGTTCTCTTGTGCGCCTACGCGATCAATAACGTGCACCTGACGCTGCTCTCCGGCATCGGGCAGCCGTACGATCCGGCCGCCCAGACCGGCGTGATCGGCAAGAACTACTGCTACCAGACCGGTGCGACCGCGACGTTGTTCTTCGAAGGCAGGCACTTCAACCCATTCATCAACGCGGGCGGCTCGAACGCCACGATCGACGACTTCAACACCAACTGGAATTTCGATCGCGGGCCACAGGGCTTCGTCGGTGCCTACAATGTCGCGGGCGGCTTCAACACCGTGCTGCCGATCGGATACCGGCCGGTGCCGAGCGGGACGCCGCAGTGGGGCAAGGAATGGAAGGCCGCGACCGCGAAATGGTACCAGACCGCGATGACCATCAACGCCAGCGGCAGCGTGATGGCGAACCGCAACAACTACTACGATCTCGATCCGACTTACCGCAACGCATTCGGCCAGCCGCTGATGCGCATGACGTTCGATTACCAGGCGAACGAGCACAAGATGGGCCAGCACGCCGCGCAGGTGGTCAACGACATCGCGAAGTCGATGAACCCGACGCGGCTCAATCCGGCGGCGGCGCGAACGCAGGCGTGGACCGTGGTGCCGTACCAGTCGACGCACAACACCGGCGGCACCATCATGGGCACCAATCCGCGCGCGAGTGCGGTCAACAAATATCTGCAGAGCTGGGATTGCCACAACCTGTTCGTGGTCGGCGCGAACGTGTTCGCGCACAACGCCTCGTACAATCCGACCGGGCCGGTCGGCGCGCTCGCGTACTGGACCGCGGACGCGATCAAGAACCGCTACGCGAAAAATCCCGGGCCCCTGGTGGCCGCATGAAGCCGGCAAGTTTGGCGGCCGTGCTGTGTGTGCTTGCGGCGGCGAGTGCGCATGCCGACGGCGATGCTGCGCGCGGCGAGAAGCGCTTCGAGGAGTGCGTGGCGTGCCACGCGCTCGCGCGTGGGACTGAGAGCGTGGGCCCGAGCCTCTACGGCGTATTCGGCCGCAAAGCGGGCGAGGGCGGCGAGTTTCGCTATTCGCCTGCGCTCAAGCGCAGCGGCATCACGTGGGACGAGCACACCATCGAGACGTTCATCACCGATCCGCAGGCAGTCGTGCCCGGCAACCGCATGCCGTTTGCAGGTGTCACCGATGCGGCCGCGCGCGCCGACCTGATTGCTTATTTGGTCAAGACGTTTAAGTGATTTTCGTAGCCCGGATGAAGCGCAGCGAAATCCGGGGCGGTGCTGCCATTGGCTATGAAGACCCCGGGTTTCGCTTCGCTCACCCGGGCTACAGAAGAGAGGATTTCGCATGGCACGGATCGGATTCATCGGGCTCGGCAACATGGGCCTGCCGATGGCGCAGAACCTGATCAAGGCGGGCCATCAGGTCGAGGGTGTCGATGTCAGCCAGGCGGCGACCGACAAGCTCAAGGCGGCGGGCGGCGCGGTTGCGGAGACCGCGAAGATTGCGGCCGCGCGCGGCGATGTGGTCATCACGATGCTGCCGGCGGGGCAGCATGTGCGCGATGTGTATCTGGGCCCAAGCGGCATCGTCGAGAATGCCAACGCCGGCACCTTGCTGATCGACTGTTCGACTATCGACGTCGAGACCGCGCGCGCCGTCGCGGCAGCGGCGGAAGCGAAGGGCCTGCTGATGCTCGACGCGCCGGTGTCCGGCGGCGTCGGCGGCGCCACGGCCGGCACGCTCACGTTCATGGTGGGGGGGAGCGAGCGCGCTTATTTGCGCGCGGAATCCATCCTGCAACAGATGGGCAAAACGATCGTGCACGCGGGCGGCGCCGGCAACGGGCAGGCCGCGAAGATCTGCAACAACATGATCCTCGGCATTTCGATGATCGCGGTGTCGGAGGGCTTCGTGCTGGCCGAGAAGCTCGGGCTCGACAAGCAGAAGCTGTTCGACATCGCGTCGAAGTCGTCCGGCTCATGCTGGTCGATGGTCAACTACTGCCCGGTGCCGGGACCGGTGCCGACCTCGCCCGCGAACCGCGATTATCAGGCGGGCTTCACCGCCGCGATGATGCTCAAGGACCTGGCGCTTGCGCAGGACGCCGCGAACGCGGCGGGCGCGGCGACCCCGATGGGCGCGGAAGCGGCCGCGCTCTACCGTCTCTATGTGGGGCAGGGGCAGGCGCACAAAGATTTTTCCGGAATCGTCAATTTCATCCGCGGCACCCGGTAGAGACTCGCGCCGCAATCCGTTCCCGGACTGTCCGGCACCGTTTCGCGCGCGATGCGACTTTCACGCAAATGATGTTTCGTGTTGAGACAAATGCGCGCCGAATCCGGGCGTACAAGGTGAACGGGTCGTAACGAATCCTGATTGCTTTCGATGCTCAATCGTTCGTTCTCCGTGCCGAATAAACTCTATGTTTATCCTGCAATTTAAGCTGATCTTAGATCATGCGCCGTAGTTTGCGGATCACAAGGCGCGGGGAAACAGGGCCCCGTGACCAACAAAAACATGCCAAGTCAAACAGGGGCGTCATGATGAAATCCGTCGCGAAGGCGATCGAGCCGGCAGACCGTCAGGCCCGCTTCGATCACATCCAGCCGCACTACCTCGAAGCCTTGACGCTGATCGAGCGGCTGCATCGCCGGCTGCTCGACGTCATCAAGGACGAGTTCGACCGCAAGAGCCGCGCCGACATCAACGCCGTGCAGGCGTTGCTGCTGTTCAACATCGGCGACAAGGAGCTGACCGCGGGCGAGCTGCGCACGCGCGGCTATTACCTCGGCTCGAACGTGTCGTACAATTTGAAGAAGCTCGTCGAGATGGGCTTCCTCGATCACCAGCGTTCGCGCGTCGACCGCCGCTCGGTCCGCATCAAGCTGACCGAGAAGGGCGCCGCCGTGTGCGAGACGGTGCGCGCGCTTTACGAAAAGCATGTGCGCACGGTCGAGCAGGTCGGCGGCATCGCGGCGGACGAGTTCGCGGTGCTGAACAAGGCGCTGCACCGGCTCGAGCGCTTCTGGACCGATCAGATCCTATACCGGCTGTAAGCCGGCCGCACCATGCATTCACCGCCCGGTGCGCAAGCGCCGGGCGGTTTGCATTTGAACGCTGAGTTCAAGTGGAACTTTTCGCCGAGCCCGAAGTTCCCTCCCCGCAGAGGAGAAAACCATGAGCGTCGGCACCATCATCCTGATCATTCTCGTTATCGCGCTGCTGGGCGGGTTCAGCGGCATCGGCGGCGGGCCGTTCTACGGCACCGGCTACTACGGTGGCGGCGGGTTAGGCCTCGTCATCGTGATTCTGCTGATTCTTGTGCTGATGGGCCGCATTTAGGCCCATGGCCAAGAACCCGGACGACAAAGACCAGACGCTGCCACAGTCTCAAGGCGAGAAGGAAAAACCCGAACGGCCGGGCAAGGGCAGCAAGCCGCAGAACCAGGGCGACCGGCCGTAGCATTGCGCCGAGTCGCAGCGGAGTCGTAGAGTGGTGGCCCGGATGAAGCGCAGCCAAATCCGGGGCCGCTGCGCTTATGCGGGCTACTTCGCGTAGCCCTGCGAGCGCAGCCAGTCGATGCGGCGGCTGCCCGACAGCCACTCGTCAACGTCGGCCTTGCTCTTGAGGCCCTTGATGACGGCGGTCTCGACGCCCGGACACTCGGCTATGATCTGCCAGTCGTCCGCGGCAATGCGTTCCATCTTGAATGTGACTCGGGGTTTTTTGGCCATACCGCCTTATGCAGGGCTTTGAGAACAAATCAAAGGGGCCTATGAGGCATCCTGAGCCGCGGGCGAGAATAACCAGCAAGGTCAGGGACAATTGATGGCTGCCGACGACCAGAAATCGAAGCCGAAGGAGAAGGCCCCAAAGGAGCCAAAGGAAAAGACTTCGAGCGAGCCGAAGGAAAAGACGCCGGTCGAAGCAAAGCCCGAGGCGAAAGCGGAGGCGCCCAAGAACTACAGCAGGGGCGAGGGCCAGAAGGCGGTTACGCAAGCCTACAAAGATAACTGGAACGCGATCTACGGGAAGAAGAAGAAAAAGAAGCGCTGAGGCGTTCTAAGGCGCCCCGGGGGCTTTCATCGTAGCCCGGATGGAGCGTAGCGAAATCCCAGGGCTGTCTATCCCGCATGTCGCTGCGCTCATGCGAGCTACGTTCCCGGCCGCGTTGAGAGAGCAGCCCTGCCGTGGTAATCGGGCGCCCATGTCCGGAAGCCGGAACCCGAGCAAGCTAGACCGCCGCCGCCTCCTCCTGCGCGGCCTCGGCGTCGCCGCTGCGTCGCTGGCCGCCACGCGCGCGTTCGCCCAGCAATCCGACGAACCGCTGCAGCAATTGATCCAGCAAAACCAGCGCGGGGGCTTGGGCGAAAGCTTCGACTCCACCTCGCGCACCATCGCGATGCCGAAGGCCTCGCTGCCGACGCTCTCGCCCGCGACCGTGCAGACCACCGAGCAGGCCGTTGCGCGCTACGAAAAGATCGCCACGGAAGGCGGCTGGCCGATGGTTCCGGTGAACGACCGGCTGCGCACCGGCGTGCGCCATCCGGCGGTGCCTGTGTTGCGCCAGCGGTTGACGCTTTCCGGCGATCTCGATCCGAGCGCGGTTGAGAACGACATCTACGATAGCTATGTCGAGGCGGCAGTGAGGCGCTTCCAGGCGCGGCACGGCATCTCGGCAGACGGCCGGCCGGGCGCGTTGACCATGAAGGCGCTGAACATCCCGGTGGACCAGCGGCTCAATCAGCTCAAGACCAATCTCGCGCGGCTGCGCGCGCTCGACACCAAAGGCGCATCGCGCTTTGTCGTCTGCAACATA
>JAXDOA010000551.1:0-4943 GCA_034669125.1 Hyphomicrobiales bacterium | reverse complement strand
CCGATTTCGACAAGGTGCCGGGCGTAATCTCGACGACGTCGGGCTACCTGAACGGCAAGACGAAGAATCCCACCTACAAGGAAGTGTCGGCCGGAGGCAGCGGTCACGTCGAGGCGGTCGAGGTCGTCTACGACCCCGCCAAGGTGACTTACGCCAAGCTGCTCGACGCGTTCTGGCGCAGCATCGATCCGCTGGTGAAGGACAAGCAATTCTGCGACACCGGCGACATGTACCGCACGGGTATCTATTACCTCGACGATGAGCAGAAGAAGCTCGCGGATGAATCGAAGAAGCAGGTCGCGGCGAAATTCGCGCCGCGCACGGTCTATACCGAGATCGTCAAGGCCGACACGTTCTACAAGGCCGAGGACTATCACCAGGATTACTACAAGAAGAACGAGGCTCGCTACAACTTCTACCGCTGGAACTGTGGCCGCGATCAGCGTCTTGAACAGCTGTGGGGCAAGAAGGAGTCTTCGTGATGACGAGGCGCGCGATGCTGCTCGGAACCGCCGGAACGCTTGCGATCTTCTCCCTGTTTCGCTGGGGCGCGCCGAGCGACGCGGCGCCGGCCGGAAAATTCGAGATCGAGAAGAGCGACGATGAGTGGCGCAAGCTGCTGACGCCGGCGCAATACGACGTGCTGCGCAAGCACGGCACCGAACGCCCCGGCACGAGCCCGCTCAACGCCGAAAAGCGCAAGGGCACGTTCGCGTGCGCGGGCTGCGACCTGCCGCTGTTCGCGTCCGAAACGAAATATGAGAGCGGCACCGGCTGGCCGAGCTTCTGGCAGCCGCTGGCGAACGCGGTCGGGACCACCGTCGACAAGTCGCTGTTCATGACGCGCACCGAAGTGCACTGCCGCCGCTGCGGCGGGCATCTCGGGCATGTGTTCGAGGACGGCCCGAAGCCGACGGGCCTGCGCTACTGCATGAACGGTGTGGCGCTGAAGTTCGTGCCGAACGCGGCGGGCGGGCCGGCGTAGCAGCGCTGTTATCCCGGCCAAGCGATGCGACGCATCGCGCGAGCCGGTCATGCCCGGCAAATCCTGCCGCGCTAGGCAGTTCCGCGCCGGCTACCGGCATCGTCCATTTCAGCTAACCCATTGATATTGCAACAGGACGCGTGTGGCGTGTGGCTTGCAATGGTCCCTTCCGAACATGCGTGCGCGCCAACCTGGCGCGCTTGGGGACTGGAGGCAGGTCATGGGTATCTTCGGCGCTCTCACCACAGCGGTGACGGGACTTCGCGCGCAGTCGTTCGCGCTGGAAAACATCTCGGGCAACATCGCGAACTCGCAGACGACCGCGTTCAAGCGCGTCGACACGAGCTTCATGGACCTGATCCCGGACAATCCGCCCAGCAAGCAGCTGTCCGGCACAGTCATCGCCAACGCGCGCGCCACCAACACGGTGCAAGGCGATTTCCAGTCGGCATCGATCGGCACCTTCATGGCGATCAACGGCGACGGGTTTTTCGTGGTGCAGAAGCCGGAAGGCTTCGTCGACGGGCGGCCGACCTTCGGCGGCAGCAACCTCTATACGCGCCGCGGCGACTTCCAGACCGATAAGGACGGATTCCTGGTGAACGGCGCCGGCTACTACCTGATGGGCATTCCGGTCGATTCCAAGACCGGCAACCTCGCCGGCAGCGTGCCGGAGATGCTCAAATTCCAGAACGATTTCCTCCCCGCGCAGCAGACGACGCAGGTTCAGTATCGCGCCAACCTCGCGAGCTATCCGCTCACCCCGCACCACGACGCCAACGTTCCAGGCTCCGAACTGATCGACCCGAAGACCTTCTCGGCGAATCCTGTTGCCGGCGCCCCGGCACCCGCGAAGATTACCGGTTTCGGCGCGACGCTGCTCAACGATGCGGACGCCCTCATCACCGGCACGCAGACACTTCCCGCCACGCTGACTCAGCCCGGTACCTTCACGGTCAACGGCGCCACCGTGACCGTCACCGCCGGCATGACCCAGGCGCAACTGTTGACCGCGATCAACACCTCGAATGCCGGCGGCCTGCCGGCCGGCATGAAGCCCGCCGTCATCACCGGCGGACACCTCGTGCTGGAGAGCGTCGACGCCGACACACAAATCGCGATCAACAGCTCGAGCCCGCTGATGCTTGCGGAGCTCGGGATCTCGACCGGCACAGTCGACCCGACCAATCTGATTACGCAAGGCGCCGTCGGGACCAACCAGACACTGACGATCCAGATCTCCAACGACACGACGAGCTTTGCCCAACTGAGCATTCAGTTCGGCAACGGCGGCAGCAACGTCTCCACGATGGCGGAACTGCAAACCGCGCTCGGTGGTCTCGCGGGCGGCACCGCGAATGTCACGGCCGCGAACGGCAATATGAGCATCACGGCGACCAATCTGGGCGACAAGATCCAGGTCGGCGGCACCGCGATGGCGACGAATTTCGGCATCCATACGCCGCAGGCCTACTCATCCAACCAGCAGGTGCTCGGTCTCGATACCAGCGCCTTCATCGACCAGTCGATCGGCGGCGGCGCCATCACCGCCTATGATCAGTCAGGCGCGCCGGTCAACATGCAGCTGCGCTGGGCGAAGGTCGACAGTTCCTCGCTCGGCGCAACCCACACCGATACCTGGAACCTGTTCTATCAGACGAACGGCAACGCCACCGGCAACCAGGTTGCGTGGCAGAACGCCGGCGTGAACTACACGTTCGATCCGAACGGGCAGATGAATCCGCTGGTCGCCAACACCACGCTCAGCAACGTGACCATCAACGGTGCCTCGCTCGGCACGATCCAGATCGTGCATGGGGCGGGTGGCGTGACGCAGTTTTCCGACTCCAACGGCACCGCACAGGTCAACCTGATCCAGCAGGATGGTTTTCCGGCAGGCTCTCTGCAGACCATCTCGATCAGCGACAAGGGCCGCGTGGTCGGCACCTATTCGAACGGCCGCACGCTCGATCTCGCGGAGGTGACGCTCGCAAACTTCAACGGCCCGAACCAGCTCAAGCGGCTCGACGGCGGTGCCTTCGCGACGACGGATGAGTCCGGACCCGCGGTACTCGGCGCGCCCGGCAAGATCGTCGCGTCGTCGCTGGAAGGCTCCAACGTCGACATCGCCGACGAGTTCACCAAGCTGATCGTGACGCAACAGGCTTATTCGGCCAACACGCGCGTCGTCACCACCAGCAATCAGATGGTGCAGGACGTCCTGAACATGCTGCGCTGATCGCGCAGCTTTAGAGTGGCGTTGAACACATGGGTCTGGGGCAGGCGCTTACCTCGGCCGTCAGCGGCTTGCGGGTCACGCAATCCGGCCTTTCGCTGGTCGCGGCCAATATCGCGAACGCGGAAACGCCCGGCTATGTGAAGAAGACCGTCTCGCAGGTCGCGGCCGCCTCCGGCGAACTGACGATCGGCGTGCGGCTCTCCTCGATCAACCGCGAGCTCGATCAGTATCTGCAACGCCAGCTGCGCACCGAAACGTCGGGCGGTTCCTACGCGACGGCGCGGGCCGATTTCTTCCAGCGCCTGCAAGACGTTTTCGGGCAGCCCGGCGGCGACAACGCGCTCGAGACAGTGTTCAACAGTTTCGTTTCGGCCGCGCAGGCGCTCTCGACGTCGCCGGATTCGTCCGCCTCGCGCTACTCGCTGCTCGCTGCCGGCCAGACATTGGCGCAGCACCTCAACGGCATGACCGCCGACATTCAGGCGCTGCGCAGCGACGCCGAACTTGGGCTTTCCGATGCGGTCAACCAGGCGAACGGCGCGATGCGCCAGATCGCGGCGATCAACCGGCAGCTCGGTCTCACCAATGTGCAGGATGCCACCACGGCGACCCTGCAGGACCAGCGCGACTTCTACATCGACCAGCTCTCGCAGCTGATGGACATCAAGGTGGTGGCGACCGACCACAACAAGGTCAACATCTTCACGCGCTCCGGCGCGCAGCTCGTCGGAGACCAGGCGTCGACGATGATCTTCGACGCCAAGGGCTCGCTGAGCGCAAAGGCCGTGTGGAATGCCGATCCGGCCAAGCGCGGCACCGGCACGATCATGCTGGACTCGGGCGCGGGCGGCGCCGTCGATCTGGTGGCGGGTAACGCGTTCGGTTCCGGCAAGATCGCCGCGCTGATCGAGATGCGCGACCACGTTCTGGTCGATGCGCAGGCGCAGGTCGACCAGATCGCCGCCGCGATGGCGCGCGCATTGTCAGACCGCACGACGGCAGGCAGCGCGGTGACGTCCGGCGCGCAGGCCGGCTTCGATATGGATATCGGCTCGCTGCTCGCCGGCAACACGATCGATCTCACTTACACCGACGCCACCAACACGCAGCGCCGCATCACGATCATGCGGGTCGACGATCCCGGCGCGCTGCCGCTGTCGCCGGGCGCGACGCCCAACCCAAACGACAAGGTCGTGGGCGTGAACTTCGCAGGGGGCATGGCCTCGATGCTTGCGCAGATCAACGGCGCGCTTGGCTCCACCGGGCTGCAATTCTCCACCACCGGCGGCAACATCCTGCGCGTGCTGGATAACGGCGCAGGAAACGTCGACGTCAATTCCGCGTCGACCACTGCGACGACGACCTCGCTCACCAGCGGTGACGCGGCGCTGCCGTTCTTCCTCGACGCCGGAAAGGCCTATTCGGGCGCAATCACCGCGCTTGGCGCGCAGAGTGTCGGATTTGCGGGCCGCATCACGGTCAACCCGGCGCTGCTCGCCGATCCGACGCGGCTTGTCGTCTACAGCACCTCCCCGCTGACGGCGGCCGCCGATCCGACGCGGCCGAATTTCCTGCTCGACCGGCTGACCGGCGGCGTCCTCGATTTCGCCCCGCAGGCCGGCATTGGCACGGCGTCGGCGCCGTTTAGCGGATCGCTGCAGTCCTACATGCGGCAGATGATCAGCCAGCAGGGCGAAGCGGCGTCGACCGCCGAAAGCC
>JAXDOA010000550.1:0-4808 GCA_034669125.1 Hyphomicrobiales bacterium | reverse complement strand
TGTGCGCGGCGAGCACGACCGCGAGGAACATCGCCATCGCTTCCAACTGGTTCTTGGATGCACGATCGGCGCGTCCCGCCATGCCGACCGGCGCCGCCAATCCTTCGCGGTTGCCGAACGCGATCATCGCGCCGCCCGGCTCCCAGACCTTCGCGCAGAGCGCGCTTGCGGCCAGCGCCACCACGAGCGTGAGTATTCCCGACCAAACGAGTGCCTGAACTGTCGTCATCATGATTTGCCTCCCCCGCTAAAGCGGCGGAGTCTACGCCGATTCCCTTCCGGCGGAACGCCCGTGAGGGCGGTTGTTCAGGAGAAATTGCGCACCAGCGCGAGTCCCGCGAACAGCCCGCCGATCGAAAGCGCCACGGAGGCGAGCACATAAAGCGCCGCCAGTCCCAACTCGCCGCGTTCGTAAAGCAATGCGGCATCGAGTGAAAACGCCGAAAACGTCGTGTAGCCGCCGAGGATGCCGGTGGTGAGAAACAGCCGCCAGCTTTGCGAGGCATCGCCCAGATAAGCGAAGTACGCGGCGAGCAATCCCATCACCAGCGAGCCGCCGACATTCTCGAACAGCGTCGCATAGGGAAACGCGGTGCCGAGCAGCCGCGCGGATGCGACGTTGACGCCATGGCGCAGCGCCGCCCCGATGCCGCCGCCGAGAAAGACAATCAGAAAGCCCATCGTCGTCTCATGTGCAATCTTGCGGCATCGCCGCCTAATTCTTAGGCGTGCGGTACGAGATCGATCGGCGCCGGTTGCGCCGGCGAATCCCTTACGAATCCGCACGTTACCAGAAACCGGCGGCTTGGCCTCGATCTTGCTGACCCTGACCCGTGGATTGCGGGGCCGGACGATATGCGCGCGACGATTCATGCCGAGCCGGAAGCGGTCGCGCTCGACCTCACGCGCACGGCGCTGATCATCATCGATATGCAGCGCGACTTCCTCGAGGCCGGCGGCTTTGGGGAAACGCTGGGCAATGACGTGTCGCTGCTGGGCGCTGCCGTTGCGCCCTGCAAGGCGGTGCTGGACGCCGCGCGCACGGCCGGACTGCTGGTGATCCACACCCGTGAGGGCCACCGGCCCGATCTCTCCGACGCCCCGAAAGCCAAGATCGAGCGCGGCCATCCCTCGATGCGCATTGGCGCGCCCGGTCCGATGGGACGCATTCTCATTCGCGGCGAAGCCGGCCACGACATCATCCCGGAGCTTTATCCGGTTCCGGGCGAGCCGGTGATCGACAAGCCCGGCAAGGGCGCGTTCTACGCGACCGATCTCGATGCGCTGTTACGCAATTTCGGCATCCAGCACTTGCTGGTGTGCGGCGTGACCACCGAGGTTTGCGTCAACACCACGGTGCGCGAGGCGAACGACCGCGGCTATCGCTGCGTCGTGCTTGCCGACTGCTGCGCCTCGTACTTTCCGGAATTCCACCGGATGGGCCTCGCGATGATCAAGGCGCAGGGCGCCATTTTCGGCTGGGTGTCGGACTCAGGCGCCGCGCTCGCGGCGCTGCGGCCGAAGCTCAAGCTCGCAAGCGTTTGACAGAGACGGGGGCACATCATGGCAACTACCACCACGGCCGGATATCAACCGAAGCTCTGGACGCCGGGCGACTGGAACGCCTTCTTCGGCTTCGGCACCAACATCCTGGTCAACATGCTGGTGCTGACCGGCCTGTTGCGCTTCGTGCTCAAGATGCCGGACGCGATCGTGTTCGGCCGCATCCTGCCCGCGCTTGGGCTGATGATGTGCCTCTCGACCTTCTACTACGCGTGGCTCGCGTACCGGCTCGCCGAGAAAACCGGACGCACGGATGTGTGTGCGCTTCCCTCCGGCGTGAGCGTGCCGCACATGTTCGTGGTCACGTTCGTCATCATGCTGCCGATCACCATCAAGACCGGCGATCCGCTGAAAGGTTGGTCGGCCGGCCTGGTGTGGGTGTTTTTCCAGAGCTTCGTGCTGATGGCTGGCGGCTTCATCGCCCCTTACATCCGCAAGATCACGCCGCGTGCCGCGCTGCTCGGCGCACTCGCGGGCATCTCGATCACGTTCATTTCGATGCGGCCGGCGCTCGAAATGTTCATGACGCCGGGGATCGGCCTGATCTGCTTCGCCATCATCCTGGTGAGCTGGTTCGGCGGTTACAAATATCCCAAGAGCATTCCGGCGGGCCTCGTCGCCATCGCGGTCGGCATGCTGATCGCGTGGGGCTCGACCCTGTTCGGGTTCAGCTACGGCGGCATGAGCCTCACGAGCCTCGCCGGCGCGTTTGCGAACTTCGGCTTCTCGGTGCCGTTGCCGGCGTTCGGGACGGTGTTCTCAGGCTTTGAGTTCCTCGGCATCATCCTGGTCACCGCCATTCCGTTCGGCATCTACGATCTGGTCGAGGCGATGGACAACGTCGAAAGCGCGGAAGCCGCGGGCGACGCTTTTCCGACCACGCAGGTGCTGACCGCCGACGGCGTGGTCAGCCTGATCGGCTGCCTGATGGGAAATCCGTTCATCAACGCGGTCTACATCGGCCATCCCGGCTGGAAGGCGATGGGCGGCCGCATCGGCTATTCGGCCGCGACCGGCGTGATGGTGATCGTGCTGTCCTGGTTCGGCGTCATCGCGGTGATGTCGTCGCTGATCCCGCTGGTCGCGATCTCGCCGATTCTGCTCTACATCGGCATGCTGATCGGCGCACAGGCATTCCAGGAAACGCCGCATCGCCACGCACCCGCAATCGTGCTGGCGCTGATCCCGAATATCGCGGCCTGGGGCAAGCTCCTGATCGACAGCGCGCTCGGGGCGGCCGGCACCAACGCGGCGACGGTCGGTCTCGACAAGCTCGGCCAGGTCGGCGTGCTCTATCACGGGCTCGAGGTGCTGGGCGCCGGCGCGATCCTCGGCGGCATGGTGCTCGGCGCGATCGGTGCGTTCATCATCGACAAAAAATATCAGGAGGCGTCTTGCTTTGCTGCTGCCGGCGCGGTGCTCACCTTCTTCGGCTTCATGCACGGCGAGCAGGTCGGCTTCGCGGTCACGCCTTCGGTCGCGCTCGCCTATGCGATGGTGGCCGGGTTCCTGTTCGCGCTCAGCCGCATGCCGGCGGAGGCGCAGGTGCCGGCGGGCGTGCCAGAGGCTGTGCCGGCCGAATAGGCTGGCACTCGCGCGCCTTTGCGTTGCCCGCCGCGCTACTGGCGCGTGGCGATGTAAACCCGGCTGTATTTGACGTTCACGCCAGCCGGTTTTTCGCCCGCTCCGGTGGCTGGTACCAGCGTCACCGCGAGGTTGTTGTCGTTGCCCAACGCGGCAACCTTGTCCGTGATGTCGAAGCCGAAATTCCGAACCACGGGATGGGCGTGCACTGCGCCGGGGCCCTGGTTGGCGACGACGGCGATTGTCCCGACATAACCGGGATCGTCGATCCCGGTCGCCGCGGTGGCGTTCGGCTGATTGAGGAACACGTTGATCAGCGCGCCGTGGTTGGCGGGGATTTCGACGCCTTCGATGCGCAGGATGACTTTTTGCTGAGCGCCGGAGGCTGCAGGCGCCGCCGACGGCACAGCCATCAGTCGCTCGCGGCCCTGCGACGGAAATGTCGCGCGGACAGTCACCGGATCGGGAGTGAGGGTCTTCGGCTCGGCGCCCTGGCTGAGTTCGACGACGGGAGCACTGAGCTGGGGCACCTGAGCGAGGCGCACAGCAGCACGTGCGGCCGGGGCGGCTGCGACCACCGCCGGCGAGGGCGTTGTCGTCTGCGGCGGCTGATATCGGTAGCGCAATGCCTCGGGCTCGAGCATCTGATTGTTCGAGATGTAGGTCCAGTTCGGCGTCTGGTCGTAGAAGAAAAAGAACTGCTGTAGCCACGCCGTATTGCTCGGATTCGCGTGCTTGGCCGGATCGTCCTTGATCCATTTGTCCCAGACGCGGTCGATGTTGGCGTGATGCGCGAAGAAGACGGGATCGTACGCCGCCGAAGCCAGCACGCCCATGTCGGGTTTTGGGTTGTTGAAATCGACTTTCGGATCGGTCGTCCAGACGTGCACCCCGCCGTGCGGCCCTCCTTCGAGAGCGCCCATCTGATTTTGCCCGAGCGATTGATCGCCGCTGCCGCCGAAATCCGTGAACGTCGCGGCACCCAGGACGCCCTTCATCATTTTCGGGCCGACGAAACCGGCTGGAATGCGGTCGTTCGGTCCAACGGCGCGGCTCTGATCGTAGAGGGGATTGCTCATGTCATTCGGTTGTCCATAGGCATCGAACGGAAATCGGTCGCGGCCCGGTGTGTCCCAATCCCAGTACGGCAAGGCGAAGGTCGGGTCGCCAATGAGCGCGCCGAGAATCTGCTCGTGGAAATACAGATAGGCGCGGTGCCACGGCAGGAACCACCAGCTCCCGTGGATCTCCTGTCCCCACAGCCCGTCGAGCGCTCCGCTGCAATACCAGCAATGCACCTGGCCCTGGTGAAACCAGCTGCGTGGATCGTCCGGCTTCTGTTGCGCCAGATTCCGCAGCGCCGTGTAGGCGCTCTTCAGCCGCGTGACTTCGGTGGCGTTGAGTTCGAACGCGCTCTTGCGGACCCGGACCGGACCGGTGGTCGATGGAGTGAACTGGACCGGATCGCCAAGCGGCTGCGGCGGCACGCAATGCTGCGGGACGGTCGGCCCGACCTGCCCCCAGAGTGGAGTGCCGGAAAACGCCACGGCTCCGGTAGCTAGCGACCCCGCGACGAACTCGCGCCGGCGGATGCCGCTCTGTGGGTGACACGTGCATTCTTCTGGATGTGGTCGTTCATGGTGTACCTCCGACGATGGAAC
>JAXDOA010000549.1:0-5783 GCA_034669125.1 Hyphomicrobiales bacterium | reverse complement strand
CCTCGGCATTCCGGTGGTCCCTGGCTCGGAAGGCGGTATCACCGATGACACCGAAGCCGCGCGGGTCGCCAACGAGATCGGCTTTCCGGTTCTGATCAAGGCCGCTGCCGGCGGCGGCGGCCGCGGCATGAAGGTCGCGCTTCACGAGGAAGAGCTTTCGATGGCGCTCTCCACCGCGCGCTCCGAGGCCAAGGCCGCGTTCGGCGACGACGCGGTCTATCTGGAAAAGTATCTGCAGCGGCCGCGCCATATCGAAGTGCAGGTGCTGGGTGACGGCAAGGGCAACGCCATCCATCTCGGCGAACGCGACTGCTCGCTGCAGCGGCGTCACCAGAAGGTGTGGGAGGAAAGCCCCTCGCCCGCCCTCAATGCCGGCGTGCGCGACCAGATCGGCGAGACGGTCGCGAAAGCGATGCGCGAGATGCAATATCTCGGTGTCGGGACGGTCGAGTTCCTGTTCGAGGACGGCGGGTTCTATTTCATCGAGATGAACACGCGCATCCAGGTCGAGCATCCGGTGACCGAGATGATCACCGAGATCGACCTGATCCTCGAACAGATCCGGGTCGCAGCCGGCGCCGATCTCACCATTACGCAGGACGAGGTTCGCTTCCACGGCCACGCCATCGAGTGCCGCATCAATGCCGAGAACCCGGTTTCATTCCGGCCCTCGCCCGGCAAAATCGTGCATTACCATCCGCCCGGCGGCCTTGGCGTGCGCGTCGATTCAGCCGTGTACCAGGGCTACGTTATCCCGCCGCATTACGACTCGCTGCTCGGCAAGCTGATCGTGCACGGCAAGACGCGCGCCGAATGCCTGATGCGGCTGCGCCGCTCGCTCGACGAATTCGTCGTGGATGGGATCGAGACGACCCTGCCACTGTTCCGCGCGCTGGTGCGCGAGGAGGACATTATCGACGGCGACTACCACATCCACTGGCTGGAGCAGTATCTCGCCAAAGGTGGGATGAGCTAGGACGTGTGACGCGGCCGCCAACTAGGGCGCTTGGCGCTCGATGCAGTTCCGTTGCGCGCGAGACGTTTTGAATAACACTCGAAGAAAAACGGCCACGTTTTAAGAAAAGAATGCTGGCGCGTGACGATTACGCCGCGATCTCAGGAGGCGGCCAGTTCCACCAAGAGCAAGTCTCGGCAAGCTCTTGCGCAGCCCGCTCAATCATTCAGCGATGCTCTTGATCCTGTGCACCACGGCGTCCGGGAGCACATCCAGATACGGGCCGGTGAAGTAATCCTCCCCGGAACCCTCGCCGAAGTAGCGGTCGTAAGCGGAGATCATCGCCCGCACCGGGTCGAGGCACCTCGGCATCGAGTCGACGATCAAGTCGCCAAGATTGAATGCCGGGTTTTCCTTTTGGAAACGAGTGTCCGACACCACCGTGCGCGCAATGCAATCGGTTGCCGACCGCACGTACGCCCGGGTTGCCGCGTCTCTTTGCTGCAGTGAAAGTTGTTGCGTGGGCGACTCGACGATCGAGCCGCTGGCGACACCGATGATCAATGTCGCAGCCGCAAGTTTCGATAGAATCATCCTTCAATCCCCCCGCCCAGATACAAGATACAGCAAGTTTCCTTGTTGCGCATCTCGGCCGCGAAGCCAGCGGTTCCGAAATTCATCCGGCCAGCGAGCGAAAAGCGCTGCCCTGGAACAAAGTATCACGCAGACCATTCAGGGATGGGGCTATCAACAGCGCGCTTTGGAGAGGAGTTCCCTATGACCCGCAAGATGATGATGGCAGGTGCCGCGATCGCTTTGGCGCTCGGAGCATCCAGCCCTTCCTTCGCTCAAGGTGTGGGCGTCCAAGTCGGTCCGGTCGGCGCCGGCATCACATTCGCGCCGGAGCAGCGCACCCGCATCAAGGAGTATGTCGTGAAGGAACGCGTGGCACCGGTCACGGTGCGTGAACGCATCGCAGTCGGCGCCCGGTTGCCCGCGGATGTCGAGCTTCACGCCGTTCCGTCTGATTGGGGCCCTTCGGTGAGCAGGTACCGCTATATCTACTCGGGCGACAATGTGTACTTCGTCGAGCCTTCAAGCCGCGAAATCGTTCACGTCATCGACTAGGCTATTCGGTCAAGGGTGAAGGGCCCGGCGTCAGCTGGGCCCTTTTCGCTGACCATCTTCGCCCATGCTCAAAGCGGAGATTACGCCTGACGGCTTTCGCATGTCCGCACCAGGGTCAAAAGGGCGCCGTCGCAGCCGTTCTTGTGCCACGTCTGCGTTACCCCGAAAGCGGACGCCCTGCGCGTTATGAGTACAGCCCTGCTCAGGCCGTAACGGAGCTGTGGCCGCCGACGAGTCGCGCGAGCGTCTTGCGCACAGTGTCGAGCGAGTATGGCTTCGGCAGGAAGGCCGCGCCCGGCACCGCTGCGATCTCATTCAGCGCGCGCCGCCCGGAGGTGTAGACGATTGGAAGCTTCGGCCGCATCTCGCGCGCAAGCTTTGCCAGCGCCGCGCCGTCCATGCCGTCGCCGAGATCGATGTCGGTGAACAGGATGTCGACGTTGGCACCGGAGAGCAGATGGCGCAACGCGTCGCGCGCATCGGGTGCGGCATGCACCTCGTAGCCTTGATCGATCAGCGCCTCGGTCATCAACTCGCCGAGCAGCGGCTCGTCTTCGACCAGCAGAACGGCAGGTTCCTTTTTCATCGCATCACCCTCCGCAGAGAAAATGACCGAGCGGCGGAAATGTTTCGACATTGCTGAAAATTGCCGCGTGTCACGGTTAGCGAAGCGTTAGCGGGAACTTTTGGGCTTCGACTCCCGGGCCAGATCGACTACATCTCAGGCATGGCCGGCCGCGATAACGTGCTCCTCGGACTGACGCCGGACGTGCTGCTCAAGGCCTATGCGTGCGGCATCTTTCCGATGGCCGAAAGCGCCGAGGACCCGGCGCTGTTCTGGATCGACCCGGAAGAGCGCGGCATCATCCCACTCGATGCGTTCCATGTGCCGACGCGGCTCGCGCGCACCGTTCGCTCAACACGCTTCACCGTCGTGTGCGACCGCGACTTTTCCGCCGTGATCGAGGGCTGCGCGGAACCCGGCCCGAAGCGCGCGCGCACCTGGATCAACGCGCCGATCCGCAAGCTCTATCGCGGGCTGTTCGATATCGGGCATTGCCACACCGTCGAGGTTTATGACGGCGAGGAACTCGTCGGCGGGCTGTACGGCGTCAGCCTCGGCGCTGCGTTTTTCGGCGAGAGCATGTTCCATCGCGCGCGCGATGCATCGAAGATTGCGCTGGTGCATCTGGTGGCGCGATTGCGTCTCGGCGGATTCGCGCTGCTCGACACTCAGTTCCTCACCGATCACCTGAAGATGTTCGGCGCGACTGAGGTGCCGCAGGACCATTACGGCAGACTGCTCGCCAAGGCGATCCGCACCGAGGCCGACATGTCGGTGTTTGCGCGCGCGCTCACCGGCGCGGACGCGGTCAGGCTCGCCACAGAATAACGATCAGCGGATTTGCATCGGAGGCGGCGGCAGCGGCTGGCCCGTGCCCGGCGGTGGTGGGAGTTGTTGGCCCTGCGGCGCGGCCTGCTTCGGTCGCGGCGGCGGCGCGGCCTGCTTGCGCTGCGCGGCCGGCTGTGGCGCCACCGCTTCGGGCGCTGAAGCGACCGTCGGCTGCTGCGCGCCTTTGCAGTCGGCGAGCCACACATCGTAGATCGGA
This sequence comes from Hyphomicrobiales bacterium, assembly GCA_034669125.1. Classification (GTDB taxonomy): domain Bacteria; phylum Pseudomonadota; class Alphaproteobacteria; order Rhizobiales; family Xanthobacteraceae; genus PALSA-894. The sequence goes on along the minus strand of JAXDOA010000549.1, from coordinate 2,090 downwards.
TGCTCGATCGCATGCAGGCCGGGGCTCGCGGCAAACATCCAGCCGGTGAACACGCGCTTGATCTCACCCTGCAGGGTGATCTCGTCGACCTCGAGGAAGGCGTCGGTGTTGGTCGCCTCGGTCGGCGGGCGCGTGTAGCAGACGCGCGGTGTCACCTGCAGCGCGCCAAACTGCACCGTTTCGTTGAGCGCCACGTCGAATGAGATAATCCGGCCGGTGATCTTGTCGAGGCCGGAGAACACCGCCGAATTATTCGGGATCTTCTGCGTGGGCGGCGCGATCACCACCTCGTCGTTGGGCGGCGCGGGCGTGGCCGGCGTCTCGCCGGGCGTGCCGCGCGGCTGGCGTTGTCCCGGCGCCAGGCCGGGGAGCGCGGCCGGCTGCTGGCCGGGCGGCGCCGCGGTCGCACCGGGCGGCGGCGGCAACTCCTGTTGCTGAAACCCGCCGGGCGGGCGGCCTGCCTGCTGGGGAGAGCCCGGAGGCGGCGGATAGCCTTGCTGGTAGCCGCCGGGTGGCGGCTGCACGACCTGCGGCTCGCGCGGCCACATCTGCTGCGGCGGACGCGACTGGAAATAGCGGTCGTCGGACGATGGCGGCGCCGACTGCGGGATATCGGCCGGCGGACGCGGCGGCCCGCCGAAGATCGCGCCGAACTGTGCGGCGACCGGCGACACGGCGATGGGCGCGAAGCCAAGCGCTCCGAACGCAATGAGCAGCAGTTTGTGTCGGACCATGTCTCGCCCGGCGATTCGGCCGAGAGCTTACGCCCGGACCGAGGAGCGGCTGGTTAACACGCCGAATACGGCGGGCAAAGGGCGGCCCGACAGGCGCTCCGGCTGCTAGCTCTTCGCGCCCGGCACCCACGCCTTGTAGTCGCCGGTCGCCTTCGGGCGGCGGCCTTGCGCCAGGGTCGAGCCGGTCGGGCGCTGCGCTGCCGGCGTGCCGGTCGGATTGGGCCGGTGCGGCTTCTCCCAGCCCCACGGCTTGTATTTCTCCGCGGTCGGCGGCGTGTCGACGGTGTGATGCATCCAGCCGTGCCAGGCCGGGCCGATCATCGAGGCTTCGGCGTAATCCTTGTAGATCACCCAGCGGCGTTCGAAGCCGAGCGCGGGATCGATCTTGCCGCCCTTGGTGCGGTAATAAATGTTGCCGAACTCGTCCTCGCCAACGCGCTCGCCATAGAGCGCGGTCCACACCTGCGTGCCGAACGACTGTCCGTTCCACCAGGTGAAGAAGCGCAGAAAAAACGTTTTTATTTTCATGGCCGGTCCTCATGCCAGTTCGGTTCGCGCCTGTCCACCGGACCGCAGTGCGCTCCTGATGATTGGCGCACTTCCGCAGCGGAGGTGATCAGGAGTGCGAGAGAATCTTTTTTGGACGCACGCGATTGGCCGTTTTGAGAATCGATTACGTGGCCACGGCAGATTCGCTCAACAGCGACGCGGCTTTCCGCGCCCCGGCCGGCTTCGGCACCCTGAACGCTGATCAAACCGACCCCGAATTTTCCCTCTTGACGGCCTCCGACTCGGGTCCGGGGTACTACTGAGTAGACGTCGCGCGATACCTTTTTTTGGTTCCATCGAGCTCTCATGACGGCTCCGCTACAGGACCACGAACCTAATGTGACAATCGGGGCTTCCGAATCCATTTGGAATCCCGGATACTTCCCGCGCTGCACCCGATTCCCTCCCCGGAATTCACAGCGCCCCCACAACATTTAGCGTTTGATTCAGAATTGAACGCTAGTGCTTGACGTGTCGGAGAACTCGTCCTAGCTTTCGGGACGTTCGGCGGGGGGCAGTACCAAGTGCCCGGCGAGCGCTCCCAAACAGGGTTTCAGACCCATTTCGCCGAGGCCATCGCCGGAGCGGAGGCAGGTTTTGCGCGACTGCCTGGCGGATCAACCGCCGGGAACGGAGCGGTGCCGCTCGGCGCCGTGGGTACGGGGAACGAGTCTAACAGAGCGCCGGGCCAACCCGGTTCACAAGATGCGGACGGTGACAGGTCCGCGTCGCAGAAAACGCGTCGGCGACTTATATTTGGCGGGGTATCCTCGCTGAGTTTCCGGCGCCCAAAAGGGGCAGAAGAAT
>JAXDOA010000548.1:0-5272 GCA_034669125.1 Hyphomicrobiales bacterium | reverse complement strand
CTTCGTCACTGCCCGAGAGAATATGCTCGCCATGTCCGAACGGCTGAAACGATGACAGGCACCTGTTCCAACCGGTCGTCATCGCGGTCGCCGATACATACCAGTTCTGATGCAAACCAAGACATCTGGTGAGAATGTCGGAACGAGTCTTTGCAGCGGTATTTATGTCCAGGCATTCAATAGCATATCCGACGATCGCATAATCCAGAACCGAGCCGCGTATCTGGAGGAGGTTGGTTTCGCTTTCGGATCGCGCAAAATCCCACGCCGACCAGCGATCATAGGCTAACCGCCACATGGCCTCGCGTTGATCTCGCGTTGCCTGCTCTCGGAATGCGCGTAGGCATGCGGCGACGTTGTCTCTGCCTCCATCATCGAACGCGACATCATGCAAGTGAATGGCGGCGATATCCTGAATCGCCGCCAGGGGAACGCTGGCAAGAGCTCTACCGAGTGCCTTCTGAAGACGCGGATATCGCACCGGATAACGGTTAAAGATATCCATCAAATCGTGCCACCGCCTGGGGTCGGCGGAGAGTTTTACGAGCAATGAATTTGCCGCGGACCCCATGGGCGCTGACTGCCGCCGATTTGCGGAACCACGAAGCGCCGCAAATTCAAAATGCTGACTGTTGCAAGCCACCGCCAGTTCAAGACACGTGTCCTCATCCCCAATGGCGCCCACAAACGAAGTGGCAAGAAGTGCATCATCAACGCCCGCCAGAACACTCATAAATCCATCTTTTCCGCAGCGCAGGAGAATCCGTGTCGCCTGCGTTTGAAGAGGCGATGCGGAGATGTAGTCGCCGAAGCCGTCCAGGCATTCGTTGATCTCCTTCCAATCTTTGACCGCATTGGCGGCCGAAAAACGTTCGATCGCTGCCTTTGTGAAAATCGGCTCCCGAACATGCAGCGGAGCGTCGATCACGACCTTGCAAGCCTTGAGCATAGCTTGCAGCATTTCGACGAGACGCTGGTTCATGCCGAACGGATTCGGCAGAAGTTTCCATAACTCGTGATCGATATCGCTCATTGTGCCCGCTATGAAAACAGCGGCGAGCGCGCGTTGTTGCGTATCCTTGTTCGCGCTCCAACCGCTCAGTTCATCAAGCACCCAACGTAGAAGTGCGCTCCATTTCTTCATATCGGGGTTGCTGGGTCTCACACCTGCGACCCTCGCGAGCTGGATGAAACCGTACTCGTGATCAAAGGTGCTACACAGCGACTGACACCGATCCCAACTGGATAGAAGCTCCATGGGTCGCTCGATGGCCGCGATCGCCGTCAGCAGGTCCCCGGGCCCGTATGTCGGGCCGGGATTGCTTGCATCAGCAAGCACATCTGCCAGCACGGGATGTGTCATGGAATTTTCCGGATGAGGTGTTGTGGCTCCGTCAGTTCATCCCATAGCGCAAGGAAGGCATCCATGATGCGGCGGCCATCGTCGACCCGTTGCAAAATATGATGCGCGCGGCCGATCTGGTTGACCGAGATCCCGAGAGACCATGCGAGCGCCGTGCCATCTTCCTGCGGAAAAATGAGGAAACGGTCATGAAAGGGCCAACCGTGCTGACCCGCCTTCATGCGGTACTCAAGCCGGAGTCCAAGGTCGTTCGATTCGGCCGCCTGGAATTCATTGCGTTGGCGCTCCGCAAAGCTGGGCGAAGGCGGAGGTCTCAGGCGCGGAAATGTTTCGCGCAGAACTGCAACGGCGTGACGCGCGAGCGATTTGAATGTCGGCTTGGTGGTTACAGAAGGCGGCTCCTTTGCAGCCGTCAAAGCCCGCAGGTCGGCGCCACTGTGCGTGCAGTAGAACAGGGTCTTCAGAATGTCGTTGGCAGAGAGATAGGGATCCCACAACCAGGCACCGTGTCGCCCATGGCGGTTTATCAGTCCCCGTATGTCGTCCAAGGCCGCTTGGTGCATATCGGATGACGATGCGCTTCCCGGCGTATACTGCTTGAACAAGTTCTCCTGCTGAATTCGCGCATTTTCCTCTCGGTAAATGCGCTTTCGCGTCCAGACGAAAGCGCGCCGGTCGGTAAGCGGGCCGACCGTAACATCGGTCGTGTTTGAAACGCTGATCGTTACGAGACGGAGCTCTCCGTCATCGTCTCTCACCTTGAATGCGCGAGGTTCCGCATTGGGCGAGATTGCGTTGACGCCCACACCGATTTGCGCAATGAAGCTGGTGCGCCCCTGAGCTCCGAGAAGGGTGCCTTCGGTCTCGTCCCATAGAAAATTCTGCATCTGGCCGTCTCCTGACGCCGTAGGTAGAACGGTTTCAGGAGCTGCGACCGGCCGCGATGCGTATCCGTCGATGACGTCATCGAATTCTGTCGTGCTGGCCGCCCTCAACGGCCGCGGTGTCGCGGACGGGTGCCAAGCCAACGTGATGTGCGAATCTCCCGAAACCCGCAGTCGAGCAAATCGCGACAGAACAACGCTCACGGGAACCTGCACTACGACGTTGCCAAGCTTGTCGGACATGCTGCCGATGCGGAGCGGCACCACCTCCATGATCCTGGCGGAGAGATCCAGCAGCAATGGCGGCTCGTCGAAGAACGGACGAAACGCCTGTTTGGCCTGATCGCAAAACTCGAACACATGCGAGCCGCTATGGAAGTTGTTCTTGAGCAGCCTGTTCCAAGGCACCTCGACTGAACTGTCCGGCGGCACGAATACGGGTGCCGCCGCCGACATCTCGCCGAGCTCTATGGTGGCGTCAGAGGACCGCCAACCGCCGTTCATAATCTCGCTGAGGCGGGGCAACATGGCGGAAATGGGTCGTACGGTCCGCCGGACGCCGAAGAATGAATCCTTAAAGCCGGGAATATGAATTCGGTCGCAGAGGTAACCTGGGGTCTCACTGACACGTTCGGCTTGTTCTTCAGCCACCAAGATGGTGAACACGTTCGTCGCCTTACGCGTCACATTGGAGAATTCAAATACCTCCACGATTTCGAAGTGCGTGTGAAAACCGACTGCGCCGGGCGCGATGAGCTTCGCGATACGCGAGGCGGAGTTTGCGAAGGACGCCTCGCGTGCCTTTGCCAATTCGTCCTTCGTGGGGCGTGAGGCGTGAGCCATGGCACTCGGTAAACCACTTGGCCGATATCGGAAACGAAAGCCGTCAGATCATAGCCATGTGTTGCGGCGATCCCAGATGCTTTTCTCAGCGATCTGCCTTGGGGTCAGAACCCGATGGACCGAGTGGCGCGCAAACGGCTGTGCAATCGAGCCCAGACTCCGTCGGCCCAATTTTTTCCGCGTTGGGTCAAATCCGGACAAAGCTTAGCCTCGGATGAGATCGGCTTCATCTCTGAAAGCGGACGTGACTCCCTGGTGCAGAACCCGGTCGACCACGTGATCCGATTCGCTCATCGCTGCCTGGTCTTCCTGCCCGCGTACGGATTGGCCTTCTCGCGCAAGGTGATGCGGATCGGCGTGCCCGGCAGATCGAAATGATCGCGCAGGCCGTGGGTGAGGTAGCGCAGATAGCTTTCCGGGATCGCGTCGGCGCGCGAGCAGAACAGCACGAAGCTCGGCGGGCGCGACTTCACCTGCGTGATATAGTTGAGCTTGAGGCGCCGGCCGCTGACGGCGGGCGGCGGATGCGACGAGACGGCGTCTTCGAACCATTTGTTCAGCGGGTTGGTCGCGACGCGCTTGTTCCACACCGCGTAGATATCGACCACCGCCTGCATCAGCCGGTCGAGCCCGTCGCCGAGCCGGCCGGACACCGCGACGATCGGCACGCCCTTCACCTGCGGCAGCCAATGGTCGGCCTCGGCGCGCAGCTTTCCAGCCGCGCCGGGCTTGTCGACCAGGTCCCATTTGTTCATGCCGAGCACCAGCGCCCTGCCCTCGCGCTGCACCAGATCGGCGATGCGCAGATCCTGCTCCTCGAACGGACGCTCGACGTCCATCAGCACGATCACGACTTCGGCGAAACGGATCGCGTTGAGCGTGTCGGCGACGGAGAGCTTCTCCAGCTTCTCCTCGATGCGCGCCTTGCGCCGCATGCCGGCGGTGTCGAACAGGCGGAATTCGCGGGCCTGCCAGCGAAGCGTCACCGCGATGGTATCGCGCGTGATGCCGGCCTCCGGCCCGGTGAGCAGGCGCTCCTCGCCGAGCAGGCGGTTGATCAGGGTGGATTTGCCTACATTGGGGCGGCCCACGACCGCGACGCGGATCGGGCGGGTGGCGATGTCGGCTTCGCTCTCCTCTTCGTCGTCCTCGGCGGGCGCGGTGTGCTCCGGCAAGGCGGCGCGGATCGCATCATAGAGATCTGAGAGGCCTTCGCCATGTTCGGCCGAAATCGGGATCGGATCGCCAAGGCCAAGCTCATAGGCCTCGACGGCGTTCTTTCCGGCCCGCGACTCGCTCTTGTTGGCGACGACGACGACGGGCTTGCCGGTGCGGCGCACGACATCGGCAAACTGCCGGTCGATCGGGGTCAGGCCGGAACGCACATCCATCAGGAACAGCACCGCGTCGGCGCTCTCGATTGCGGCGGCGGTCTGCTCCATCATGCGGCCGATGAGGCTATCCGGTGTGCCTTCGTCGAAGCCCGCGGTATCGACCACCGTAAACGCAAGATCGCCGAGACGCGCGTGTCCCTCGCGGCGGTCGCGCGTCACGCCGGGGCGGTCGTCGACCAGCGCGAGCCGCATGCCGACGAGACGATTGAACAGCGTCGACTTGCCGACATTCGGCCGCCCGACGATCGCGAGAGTGAAGCTCATGGCAAAATCAAACCGGTCGGCCGCGGGACGCGCGGCTCTCTATAGTCTTTACAATTCGAATTAGCGCTGCGGGCCGGGCCAGGCGGCGGGGGCTGCCGGGGCGTTGCTCGGCCACGTCGGCTGCGATCCGGGCATCGTCTGCATCTGGCCGGCGCTCTGGTCGACCTGTTGCGTGGTCGTCCGGCTTTGCGCCGCGGGAGCCTGCCGCATCTGCTGTTGCTGTTGCTGTTGCTGTTGCTGCGGCGGTGGTGCGCGGCGCGGCGCGCTCGCGGTCTTCTTCGGTTTTGCCTTCTTCTCCGGCTTCGCCTCGACCACCGGCGGCGGCGTTTCCGCCGGCGCCTGATAGCCCCTCACCATTTCGGGCGGCACGCCCTGCGGCACGCCGGGCACGCCGGAGTCGAACACCGGGCGGCGCTCACCCTGCAGGGGCTTCTTCGAGACGCCCATGATGTCGAGTTCGGACAGCTTGTCGAGCGGGTCGAACGACTCGCATCCCGCGAGCGCGACACTGAGCGCGAGCGCTG
>JAXDOA010000547.1:0-9148 GCA_034669125.1 Hyphomicrobiales bacterium | reverse complement strand
TTGCCTTCCGAGATGACCTCGGAGATCGGCAGCCCGTAGCCGCGGTAGCCCATCGCGATCTTGGCGACGAGCCGCAAATGGCTGGTGACAAGCCGGTGCGCCGCTTCCCGGTCACCATGCTCGCGCCAGCTCTTGGCGAGCATGTATTCCTCCTGCGGTTCCAGCATCGGGAACCGCCGGATTTCCTCGAGATAGCGGGAAAGGCCGGATTCGGCAGAGATAATCGGTAAGGCCGTGGCACGGGCCATGGTAGCGCCCTTTCAGAATTTGCCCCCTTGTCGGCGGGCCGTTCGGTCACCCCTCCCCCAGAGCCGGCAACCGAAACGCAGATGTGCAACTGCGAAGCTCGACCGCAGTTGCAGCATCAATACACGGAATTGGGGGTCGACAGAAGTTACGGTTGGGTCACATCGCCTTGAGGCAACTGTGATTTCGGCGGCGAATGCGGCGCATGGCGCTGTATTCGCTCAGGTTTTGGTTTGGTGTGGACCTTCCGGCGACGCACGGTCGCACCTTCGTTACCGCAAGAACGACCAAGCTGCGGCAAAGCGTCCGGAAAAAAGGCAATATGGGGGTTCCCCACCCGTTTTCCAAGGCTCAGGGGCGCAAAACCGGGGCGCCGAGGGCGCGGCGGAGTGCCGCGAGGTCGGGCGGCAGGGCCGAGCGGTAGGTTTGCGCTTCGCCCGTCACCGGGTGCTCGAAGCCGAGCAGGTAAGCGTGCAGGGCCTGCCGGCCGAGCCGCTCGAGAGCTTGGCGGGTTTCCGGCGGCAGCAGCACGGCCTTGGTCTTGAAGCCGGGTCCGTAGGTGTCGTCGCCGAGCAGCGGGTGCCCGATATGGGCGAGATGCACCCGGATCTGGTGCGTTCGCCCGGTTTCCAGCCGGCAGGAGAGGAGGCTCGCGACCGGCTTGCCGTCGGCGCCGATGTATTTCTCCAAAACCTCCCAGTGGGTTATCGCCTCGCGGCCGCCCGCCCGGACCGCCTGTTTGTCTCGGGCTTTGGGATGGCGGTCGAGCGGGGCATCGATGGTGCCTTTGGGCCGCTCCGGCACGCCCCAGACGAAGGCCAGATAGGCGCGCTCCAACGGGCCGGAGCGGCCATGGTCGGCGAACTGGGCAGAAAGTTTCCGGTGTGCGCGGTCGGTCTTCGCCACCACCATCAGGCCGGTGGTGTCCTTGTCGAGCCGGTGCACGATTCCGGGGCGCTTCACCCCGCCGATGCCCGACAAGCTCGCGCCGCAATGCGCGATCAGCGCGTTGACCAGCGTGCCGGCACGGTTTCCAGGGGCGGGATGCACGACCAGTCCCTTCGGCTTGTCGATCACGATCAGCGCATCGTCCTCGTGGACGATGGTGAGCGGGATATCCTCGGGTGCGGGTTCCGCCGGCTCGTCGGGCGGGATCGCGATCGTGATGCTTTCGCCGAGATTGACGCAACGGCTGGGATCGCGGACTGTATTTCCGTCGATCGCGACCGCACCGGCCAATATCAGGGTCTTGAGGCGGGAGCGTGAGAGCGCGTCCGGGCGGCTTGCCAGGACGCGGTCGAGCCGCTCGCCTTTCTCGGCGGCGGTCACATACAATATCTGGTGCCGGACCCGGTCGGTCATGAATTCTGCCACTGACAAGTCTTCTTTGGAGCGGACGCTCGGCGCGGGCAAGCCGGTCGACCCGGCGACGCGCCTGTCCGAGCTGCTCGCCCAATCGCTCGAGGAGCTGACGCGGCCGTTCGATCCGCCGCGGCCGGGCGGCCCAGAGCGGGCGGCCGACGACGCCGCCCATGCCGATCAACTCGCGCAGGAGCCCACGCCGGAGCAGACACCGGAGGAATCCCGGCTCGACGCCGACAAGGCGCTCGCCGAGCTCGAAGCCGAATTGTTCGCGGCCGCCAAGCAGGTCGAACGCGATCCGCTGCCGGAGGCTTCCGCCGAGCCGGCGGCCGATCATGCGGAGACGCCGCCAGCCGGCCAGCCGGTCGCGGCACACGGAGCTGAGTCATCCGAAAAAGCCGACGACGCGCCGAACGAGTCCGACATCGTTCCGCCGCCGCTCGTACCCGAAACGCCAGAACCCAAACCCGACGCCGACGCCGCGAACGTCATCGCCAAGGTGCGCAAGCTGATGCTCGTCTCGATGGCGGTCACCGTGATCGCGGTCGGCGCAGTATTCAGCTTCGTCGGCTACCGCATGTTCAAGGGCGAAGGCACGACCGCGAAGACCGCCGACAAGCTGCCCGAAGCCTCCGCCATCCCGGCTGATATGACCCTGGCGCTGCCGCGCGGCGCGCGCGTGATCCAGAGCGCGGTCGCGGGAGATCGCCTCGTCATCACGCTCGAAACCGACGGCAAGATCGAGGTGCGCACGTTCGACGTGAACACCTTGCAGCCCGCGGGACGGCTGAATTTCTCCGGCACGCCGTAAGCGTGACGGCCCTGTCGCGTGCGCTTGCGCGTCCTTCCGATCAGGGCTATTTCAGGCGCCACGCTCCCTTCGTCTAGCGGTTAGGACGCGGCCCTCTCAAGGCTGAAACAGGGGTTCGATTCCCCTAGGGAGCGCCAGACAATCAACATACCAATTTCATCAGTGAGCTGCGCGCGCCGCGCGGTGCCGAGCTCGACCGCGTGCTTGAAAGCGAAAGGATACACAATGGCAAAGAACACGATTTGCGTCTGGTACGATAAGGATGCCGAGGCTGCCGCGCGCTTTTATGCCGAGACCTTTCCCGACAGCGCGGTGGGTGCCATCTGGCGCGCCCCCGGCGACTATCCATCCGGCAAGAAGGGCGATGTGCTGGTCGTCGAGTTCAAGGTTGCCGGCGTCTCTTGCATCGGCCTCAACGGCGGCCCCCAGTTCAAGCACACCGAAGCCTTCTCTTTCGTGATCGCCACGGACGATCAAGCCGAGACCGATCGCTATTGGAACGCCATCGTCGGCAATGGCGGCCAGGAGAGCGCGTGCGGCTGGTGCAAGGACAAGTGGGGCGTGTCGTGGCAGATCACGCCGCGCGTGCTGACCGAGGCGATGGCGGCGGGCGGCGATGAAGCAAAGCGCGCGTTCGATGCGATGATGACCATGACGAAGATCGACGTCGCCGCAATCAAGGCGGCGCGGCGCGGATGAAGTCTGCCGCTCCCGCGCTACGAGGCTTCCTTCCCGGATATCGTCTGCCCCCGCAACAGATCGCGGTAGGGGCCCTCGCGCCGCATCAGCCAGCCGGGCGCGCCATCCTGCACGACCTTGCCGGCATTCGGCGCAGGCCGCGTCAGCTTTGGATCGAACAGCGGATATGAGATATCGAGACAAGGACCACTGGCCAAACCGAATTAGGGCCTCATCCGCTCCAGCACCCGCGCCAATTGCTCGGCGAATTTAGCCGCGGGCAGGGAAAGATTCCGTCCGCGTAACTGTCCTAGCACGAGGTCCGCACGGGGTACGTCGCGATCGTCGATCTGCCGGATGGCAAGAGTGTCGCTCGCAACCGCGCCAATCTCGATCTGAAACGAGATCAGCTGCTCGCGCAGCACCATGTTGCGCAGAAACTCGAATGAATTGGATTCGGCTGCGATGTTGAACTGCAAATTCGAGCGCGCGAGCACGTTGGTAAGCAATTGTCGACCGCCGAGGCTGCGCTCCGGCAACGCAACCGGATAGCTGACCATCTCGCTGAGGCGGAGCTTTCGTTTGTGTACGGCCAATGGGTGATCTGCCGCCATCAGCGCGACGAGCCGCTGCCGCAAGCTCATCAAAGGCTGGAAGCTTGCGAGGAACGGCGGCCTGAACACCAGCACCAGATCGACCTCATAGGCCGCGAGCGCCGTCATCGCGCGCTCATGGTCCAGCACCTGGACGTCGAACTGGACCAGCGGAAATTTCGTTCGGTAGCCGGCGATCTCGCGCGGCAGAAAATCGAGCGCCAGCGCCTGGCTGCAGGCGATGCGCACCGTGCCGCGCCGCAAGCCCTTCAGGTCCTCGATCTGCGACTTCATGCGCTCGACGTCGCCGCTCTGCTCGCGGATGTAGCCTACGAACAGTTCGCCGGCGGCGGTCAGCCGCACGCCTCGCGCGCGCCGCTCGAACAGGGGCGCGCCCAGCTCCTCCTCGAGATCCATGACGCGGCGGTTCACCGCCGAAGCCGTGACATGGAGTTGTTCAGCAGCTTTCCGGATCGACCCGGCCCGCGCCACCTCATCGACGTAGCGCAAAAACCTCAAATGTCTCATGGACATGGGAGCAATCCCCGCCAGTGTGTACTTTTCGGCATCACTCTAGCAAGAAATCAGCGGCAGAGCGCAACACTGCAAGCCGCTAGCGTGAAAGCACGACCCAGCGGCACGCGACTTGCTCGCCTCAGCGCATCGCAACAGGAACGCCTCCATGACACTCACCCGACGCACATCGTTATTCGCGCTTGCCGGTGCGCTCGCACTCGCGGCGCCTATCGCCACGCCAGCGGCCGCGCAAACCAAACTGAAAATGGTGCTGAACTGGAAATATCAGGGCCCACAGGGCTGGTTCTTCCTCGCCGAGGATAAGGGCTACTTCAAAGCCGAAGGGCTTGAGATCACCATCGATCAGGGTGACGGCTCGGCGACGCCGATCCCGAAGGTCGCGAGCGGAACCTACGACATCGGCTTCGGCGACATCAACGCGCTGATCGAGTTCGCGGCACGCAAGCCCGACGAAGCGCCGATCGCTGTGTACGTCATGTACAACCGCCCGCCCTTCACCATCGCGGTGAAAGCGGACTCGCCGATCAAGACCGCGAAGGACCTTGAGGGCAAGACGCTTGGCGGCGCCGCGAATGACGGCGCGCTGAAGCTGTTCCCGGCTTTTGCGAAGCTCGCCAAGCTCGACGAGAGCAAGATCACCATCACAAACTTCCAGCCGAATCTGCGCGAGCAGATGCTGATGCGCGGGCAGGCCGATGGCGTGTTCGGCTACGTCAACACGATTCGCTTCTCGGCCAAGCTCTCGGGCATCGATCCCGACAAGCAGCTTCGCTGGATCAACTACGGCGACTACGGAATGGACCTCTATTCCAACGCGCTCATCTTCTCGAAGAAGTTCGTGAAGGAGAACCCGAAGGCCGTTCAAGGCTTCCTGCGCGCGATCAACAAAGCGATCGTCGACTCGATCAAGGACCCGAAGGCCTCAGTCGAAGCCGTGCTCAAGCGCGAGCCGTTGATTAAGCTCGACATCGAGCTTGAGCGCTTCGATGCCACCATCAAGGAAGAGATGAATCATCCCGAGATCGCGACAATCGGCCTCGGCGATGTCGACGACGCGCGGCTGAAGCGGTCGATCGACATCCTGGTCGATGCCAACAAGCTTCCGCGCACGCCCGATATCAAGGAAATCTTCACGCGCGAGTTCCTGCCGCCGAAGGCGGAACGGCCGACCAAGCTGATCGACGTGAAGACGAACTGACCCCCACCCTACCCTCCCCCAGCAAAAGGGCGTTTACGCCCGTCTTCGACGGCCTATGCGGGGAAGGGAAAGGGAGGGGGCGGCGCGCGGTGGTGAGCCCGCGCGCGCCGGATCGATTCCACAACGCCGGGAAGCATTGAAAATGGATTTGGGACTGAAAGGCCGCGTCGCGGTGATCACCGGGCCGGCGAAAGGCATGGGCGCGGCGGTGAGTAAGGCCTTCGCCGACGAAGGCTGCAAGCTCGCGCTGATCGGGCGTGACACCGCAGCGATCGAACCGATCGCAGGCGAGATCAAGAACAGCGGCGGCGAGGCGATTATCGTGCCTTGCGACGTGACCAGCACGAAGGCCTGCGACGATGCCGCCGCTGCCGCCAAGGACGCTTTTGGCGGCCGCATTGACATCCTCGTGAACGTGGCGGGCGGCTCGGGACCGATCGGCAAGACCGGCGCCGAGACCACGCACGACGAGTTCGATGAGATCATTACCCTCAACATGAATGGCTGCTTCAATACGATGCATGCCGTGTTGCCGGCGATGATGGCGCAGCGTTACGGCAAGATCGTCAATGTCGGCGGCACGTTCGGCATGCGCGGCCGCGCCGGCCGCATGGCCTATTCGGCGTCGAAATGGGGCCTGCGCGGCATCACCAAAAGCTTTGCGCTCGAAGTGGGCCAATACAACATCAACGTCAATTACGTCGCGCCCGGCATGGTCGACGGACCGCGTTTTCGCGACAAGGTCTGCGCCGACATGGCGAAAAAACTCAACATCACCGCCGAGGAAGCCGCACAGCGCCACGCCAATGACTACGCGCTGAAGCGCATCACGACCGACAATGACGTGGCGAATGCCTGCCTGTTCTTCGCGAGCGACGTCTCGCGCCAGATCACCGGTGCTGACATTCCGGTCGACGGCGGATGGGCCGCGTTATGACGGCGGACCTTATCCTCACAGGTGGCAAGGTCGTCTCGCCCGACGCCGTGATCGACGCCGCTGTCGCCATCAAGGACGGCAAAATTTTCGCTGTCGGCGCCGCCGATGCGATGCCGTCCGCAAAGGAGATCGTCAACGTCGCGGGCATGCATGTGCTGCCTGGCGCGATCGACGTGCATGTGCACTTCCGCGATCCCGGTTACTCGCACAAGGAAGACTTCGAAAGCGGAACGATCGCGGCGGCCTTCGGCGGCGTCACCACGGTGTTCGACATGCCGAACACGATCCCGACGGTCGGCACACCTGAGGCGCTCTCCGCCAAGCTCAAGATGGCTTCGGAGAAGGCACACATCGATTTCGGTCTCTATGCGGTGCTGGGCGAGGACACCATCGAGCAGGTACCCGACCTGATCGAGACCGGCGTTATCGGCTTCAAGCTCTACATGGGCAACACGTTCGGCAAGATCCCCTCCCCCTCCACCGGCGCGATGCTCGAAGCTTTCGAGGTCGTTGCACGGACCGGCAAGCGTATTTCGCTTCACGCCGAGACGAACTCGATCATGGAGCGGCGCGAGAGCCGCATCCGCGCCGCGGGCCGCACCGATCCGATCGCACATCTCGACTCGCGCCCGGCCGTCGTCGCCATCGAGGCCGTGGCCCGCGCCGCGATCCTCGCGGAGTGGACCGGCGCGCGCATCCACATTCTCCATATCTCTTCGGCGGACGAGCTACGCCCGCTGCGCGAGGCCAAGGCACGCGGCGTGGACATCACCGGCGAGACCTGCCCGCACTACCTGATGCTCTCCTCGGATGACTACGCCCGTTTCGCGGGCGTGATCCGCGTCAACCCGCCGGTGCGCGAGAAGCGCCACCAGGAGCCGATCTGGGCCGCGCTTGGCAACGGCACCATCGACATGATCGCCACTGACCACGCGCCGCATTCGCGCGAGGAAAAGACCCGCAACGACATGTTCGATGTCGACTGCGGCTTCCCCGGGGTGGAGTGGCAGATGCCGCTGATGCTCACCGAGGTGAATGCCGGCCGCATGACGATCATGGACTACGTCAAGCTCTCCGCCGCGAACCCCGCGGCGGTATGGGGCCTCTATCCACGCAAGGGCGTCATCGCGGCAGGCAGCGAAGCCGACATCGCGGTCGTCGACCTCGCGCGCAGCATGACGCTCGACGACGCAACGCTGCAATCGCGCGCCAGGATCACGCCGTGGCATGGCCGCAAGATCAAGGGCCTGCCGGTCCATACGCTGGTGCGCGGTCGCTTCGTGATGCGCGACCGCACGCTCGCCGACGGCACGCGCGGCCACGGCCGCTCGGTGCACACCATCCAGCAAATGCCCGCGGCGATGCCGCGGAATACCGACCAGACCATGAGTGCAGTCACCCGCGTGCCGGCGCGGCAAACGGGGAACGCCGCATGAACGAAGATGATTTCGTCAGGCTGGAGAATGTCGCCGTGATCTACGGCCGCGATGCGGCCCACAGCGTCACGGCGCTGGACGACACGAGCCTGCGCATAGGTCGGGGCGATTTCATCGCATTGGTTGGCCCGTCAGGATGCGGCAAGTCGACGATCCTCAAGCTGGTCGGCGGACTCATCCCCTCCTCGCGCGGCTACGTCTACGTTGCAGGGCGCGAGCTTGGCGCCGAGCCGGTGCGCATCGGCATCGCATTCCAGAACCCCACGATGCTGCCGTGGCTGACAATCCGCCACAACGTGATGCTGCCGTTGAAAATCGTGCCGCCATTCCGAGCCGAGTATCGCTCCAAGAAACACACCGAGTTCAAGGACCGCGCCGAGGCGCTGCTGGCACAGGTCGGCCTGAAAGGCTTCGGCGACAAGTATCCCTGGCAGTTGTCCGGCGGCATGCTGCAGCGCGCCTCGCTCTGCCGCGCGCTGATTCACGATCCTCAATTACTGTTGCTCGACGAACCGTTCGGCGCCCTCGATCAATTCACCCGCGAGGAGCTGTGGGCGATCATGCAGGAGCTGTGGCTTTCGCGGAAGCCGACCGTGATCCTCGTCACGCACGATCTGCGCGAGGCCGGCTATCTGGCCAACCGCATCGCCGTGATGCGCGCGCGCCCCGGCCGCATCATCGACGACAGCGTGGTGCCGTTCGGGCGTCCGCGCACGATGGACATGATCTATGACCCGGCTTTCGTGCTGCTGACGCAGCACCTGCGCCAGCTCATCGTCGAAGTGCGCGGCGACAACGTCCCCAAGACGCAGGCAGTTGTGGAGGCCGCGGCATGAACACCGAACTCGGCCGGAAACTCGCATCTGCGGCGTTCATCGTCGGGCTCTTCGTGTTGTGGGAGTTCCTCTGCCTCGCCTTCCACGTCAGCGACGTGATCCTGCCGCGCCCGAGCCAGGTCTTCGTCACGATGTGGCAGCGCGCGCCCGCGCTGTGGCCGCATACCGTACAGACGCTCTACACCACCATCGTCGGCTTCGTGCTCGGCGTTGCGATCGGCGTCGTCATCGGTGTGATCGTCGGCTGGTCGAGGCTCGCCTATGACGTGGCCTATCCGCTGCTCATCGGTTTTTCGTCCGTGCCGAAGGTCGCGGTCGTGCCAATCCTCGTGCTGTATCTCGGATCCGGCACGGTGCCGGCGATCATCACCGCGCTGATCACCTGCCTGTTCCCCGTGGTGGTGAACGTCGCGACCGGGCTCGCCACGACCGAGCCCGAGCTTGAAGACGTCATGAAGGCGCTGAAGGCGAGCAAGTTCGACATTCTGTGGAACGTCGGGTTGCCGCGCACCAT
>JAXDOA010000546.1:0-3142 GCA_034669125.1 Hyphomicrobiales bacterium | reverse complement strand
AGAAGAAATAGTCCTGGCCCTTATATGCGAGGCGATGTTTTGCGGTGTGCGGATCGACGGTCATGCCGCAGACCGGGTCGTGCGCGGCGTCGTGCGCGTGGCCATGACGATCGTGGCCGCCATGCTCGTGCGTGCAGGCGTTTGTCTTCACCGCGTCGGTCATGCTTGAAACCTATACCCTCTGGGGGTATATAGAGACCATGCAGTCCGAAGCCAAGACCTCAGTCCTCAACCGGCTCCAGCGCATCGAGGGGCAGGCGCGCGGCCTCGCCCGGATGGTCGAGGAGGACCGTTACTGCATCGACATCGTGACGCAGATTTCCGCCGTGCGGGCCGCGCTGCGCCGGGTCGAGGAGGAGATCCTGCGCGACCATGTCGCGCATTGCGTCGAGCACGCGATCGCCTCGGGAGATCAGGCCGACCAGCGCCGCAAGGTCGGCGAATTGATCGATGTCCTTGCGCGCACCCATCGCTGATGGGTCGTGGCTCCACCTTAGTCACGCAACGGTGCTGCGCGACCTTCTGATCAAGCCCGCATGATGGCGCGTTATCGCTTCCCGGCGCCGCAGGGCCAGTAACGGCCGTAACCCTCGTCGGTGTAGCACTCGCCCGGTCCGGCCCAGGGCGGCCCGGGCGTTCGCGTGGCGTAGGGCGTGACCGGCATGTAGACGCCCGGCGCGTAGTGACGCGCCACCTTGCGCTTATGTTTGCTCGCCGCATCCGCGGCGCCGATGATGATGAATGACAATGCCGTCACGGCGGCGGTCAACTTTGCGTAGTTCATCTGGTTGCTCCCGGCTTCGCCCCCGTGATTGCGTTCGAGGTTAACACAGTCAGGGGCGGCTTGTTTCAAGATATCCAGCCGCACACGACGAATTGACCCAGGCTTTGCTTTGCGAATGATCTTGTCGAAAACCGGTGCCCACTTTTCGGGATCATGCGCTCAGCGCTTCAGCCGCTTGGCGACCTCTTCCAGCATCACCTCGGTCGCGCCGCCGCCGATCGCCTGCACGCGCGCGTCGCGCGTCATGCGCTCGATCGTCGATTCGCGCATGTAGCCCGTGCCGCCGTGGAATTGCAGGCAGTCGTACATGACTTCGTTCACCAGCTCGCCGCAGTAGGCCTTCACCATCGAGACCTCGCGCGTGCAGTCGACGCCCTGCGCGTCGAGGAAGGCCGCGTGATAGACGAGCTGCCGTCCCGCCTCGACCTTCGCGGCGAGCATCGCGAGGCGCTGCCGGATGCCCTGTTTCTCGTAGAGCGTGCCGCCGAACGCCTTGCGCGTCGTGACGTAGTCGATGGTGAGTTCGAGCGCGGCCTGCGCTTCGCCCATCGCCATCGCGCCGATCACGGTGCGCTCGTTTTGGAAATTGCTCATGATCGCGTAGAAGCCGCGGCCTTCCTTGCCGAGCAGATTCTCGGCCGGGATGCGGCAGTCCTCGAACACGAGTTCCGCGGTGTCGGACGAGCGCCAGCCATGCTTGTCGAGCGCGCGGCTGACGCGGAAGCCGGGCGTGCCTTTCTCCACCATCAGCATCGAGATCTGCTGCGAGGGCCGCGCGTCGGGCGAGGTTTTCGCCGCGATGAAGTAGAGGTCGGCGTGCACGCCGTTGGTGATGAACATCTTGGCGCCGTTGAGCACGTAATGATCGCCGTCGCGCCGCGCCGTGGTACGGATCGCCTTCACGTCGGAGCCGGCGTCCGGCTCGGTCACGGCGACGGCGGTGATCGCGCGGCCGGCGACGATCTCGGGCATCCAGCGCGCCTTCTGCGCCGGCGAGCCCGCGTTCGCCATATGCACCGAGGCCATGTCGGTGTGCACCAGGATGGTGATCGCGGTGCCGCCAAAGGTCGAGCGGCCAAGCTCCTCGGCGAGCACGATCGAGCCGAGCGTGTCCATCTCGGAGCCGCCGTATTCGGCCGGATAGCGGATGCCGAGGAAGCCAAGCTCGCCCATGCGGCGCAGCACCTCGCGCGGGACGTAGCCCTGCTCCTCCCACTTCACACCGTGCGGCTTGATCTCGGTCTCGACGAAACGGCGGACCTGCGCGCGCAGCGCGTCGTGCTCTTCGCGGAAGTAGGGCGAGGGGAGGGAGACGTTGTCAGCCATATTTCTTCCGTGCCAGCGCCGCCCCTTTGCCCAGCGCCACCAGCTTCGCGCTCGCGATCTCGCGTCGCATCGGGGCCATGCCGCAGTTGGTGCAGGGGATGATCTTTTCCTTCGCCACGTATTGCATAGCCTCGCCGATCACGTCGGTGACCTGTTCGGGCGTTTCAATATCATCGGAAGCCACATCGATCGCGCCGACCAGCACATCCTTGCCGTCGAGCAGCTTGATCAGGCTCATCGGCACCTTCGAATTACGGCATTCGAGCGAGACCTGGGCGATGTTGCTCCGCGCGAGCGCAGGAAACACCTTCTCGTATTGCCGCCACTCGCCGCCGAGCGTCTTTTTCCAGTCGGTGTTCGCCTTGATGCCGTAGCCGTAGCAGATGTGCACGGCGGTAGTGGCGGTCACGCCCTCGACCGCGCGGTGCAGCGCCTCGATGCCCCAGCCGGCGGCCTCGTCCATGTAGACGTTGAACGCCGGCTCATCGAACTGGATGACGTCGACGCCATCGGCCTGCAGCGCGCGCGCTTCCTGATTCAACAGCGCGGCGAACGCCATCGCCATCCTGACGCGGTCGCCGTAGTGCCGGTCTGCGATGGTGTCGATGATGGTCATCGGGCCCGGCATCGTGACCTTGAGCTTTTTCTTCGTATGCGCGCGCGCGAGCCGCGCCTCGGCTGCGTGCACGCGGCCCTTCAGGCGCAGCTCGCCGACCACCTGCGGCACCATCGCTTTGTAGCGATCCGCGCGGATGCCCATCTCGACCTTGTGGGCGAAGTCAATGCCGTCGACGAATTCGAGGAAGCCGTGCACGAAATGCTGGCGCGACATCTCGCCATCGGTGACGATGTCGATGCCGGCATCTTCCTGCTCCTTCAGCGCGAGCAGCGTCGCGTCGGCCTTGGCGGCGGCGAGTTCATCGCCTTGCGGTTTCCACTGCGGCCAAAGCTTGTTCGGCTCGGCGAGCCATGAGGGCTTGGGCAGGCTTCCGGCAATCGTTGTTTCGAACATTCAGGCGTCTCCGGCGGGAG
>JAXDOA010000545.1:0-5916 GCA_034669125.1 Hyphomicrobiales bacterium | reverse complement strand
CGATCGAATTGGTGATCTTGCGCGAGATGCCGCCGCCGCGCGCGGTGTTCGGCATCAGCACCGAATAGCGGCCGGCGAGCGACAGGTAGGTCGTGAGCGCCGCGCCTTTGGTGCCGCGCTCTTCCTTCACCACCTGCACCAGCATGATCTGGCGCCGCTTGATGACCTCCTGGATCTTGTAGTTGCGGCGGTAGCGCGGCGTGCGCTCCTGCGCCTCTTCCATCGCGTCGGCGCCGCCGACGGACTCGACGACTTCTTCTTCTTCGCCGTTTTCGGCTGCTGCCGGCTCTTCGATCTCGGTGATGTTGCCGTTCCCGGCGGATTCGTCGCCGTGCGGGGCTTCGGGCGCGAGATCGGGGCTTTCAGTCGCGAGAGACGATTCGGTTGGCTCCGGTGCGGTCTGCAGCGCGGCGTCGCTTGTTGGGTCCGCGACGGGCACTTGTTCGTGCGCGGCGGCTGGCTCGGTCTGAGTTGCTTCGGCCTGTTGCTCGACCGGCGGCGCTTCGGCTTCGCGCGCCGGCTCGACGTGCTCGGCATGCGCCTCAGGCGCCGCGACGTGCCCGGCGTCCTGCGCTTCGGCCTGGTGCGTATCGGGATGATCGGCCGTGCCGGACTCGTCCGTAACCGGCGTCACGCCTTCCGCGCCCTCGGCCGGCGCACCTTCATGCTCGGCGCTCGCCTCCAGCGGCTGCGTGCGTATCGGATCGCGCCGGCTATGCTCGCGGCGCGGTCTCCGCCCGCGGCCTCCGCCACTCGCGCGGCGGTCGACTTCTTCCTCGGCCTCGCGATGCGCGCGCTCTTCGTCGGCGATCAGCGCCTGCCGGTCGGCGACCGGGATCTGGTAGTAATCGGGATGGATTTCCGAGAACGCCAGGAAGCCGTGGCGGTTGCCGCCGTAGTCGACGAAGGCGGCCTGGAGCGAAGGCTCTACCCGCGTGACTTTGGCGAGATAGATGTTGCCGCGCAGCTGGCGGCGGTTCGCGGACTCAAAGTCGAATTCCTCGACCCGGTTGCCGCGCAGCACCACCACCCGGGTCTCCTCCGGATGGGTGGTGTCGATGAGCATCTTGTTGGCCATTGAATGTCTCTTGACGGCGGGCTCGCGCGCGTGCGCCCCGTGCGGAGTGCACGGGCGGCACCGGCGGCGCGCCGAATTTGGGGTTGAATGAATGGCTTTGGATCGTGCGGGCAGGCGTGGTCAACGCCGAAGCGTTGCCTGCAACTCTGACTTGCTCGCCCGGGCGACGCGGACTATCCGCGTCTTGCGCCTTGAGCATGATCCTCAACCTGAACTTGAAACGGCCGCGCTTGCGCACCGCCGCGGTTTCGTCGCTGCCGACAGCTTGGTCCGGCGGATGATCCGCCTTGGGTCCGGATGTCCTTAAAGGGCGTCGGCCGTTCCGCTTGGAAGCCGTGGCATCAAGCGAGTTGGCCTCAGGCGGGCCGCTCTTTGGCCGTTCCCTAAGGGAAACGGCCTTCGGGCGGTCGCCGGATGCCCGAACGCGGCAAATCCAGATTCGCAACCGTCAGCAGCACTTACATACGGCTTAGGGGAGGGGATGGCAAGCGAAGGCTGGCGGCTCCCGACGCCACGCGACGAAAGGAGGGATCGGGGAGGGGGCGGTGCTTCACCCGGCCTGCTTGTGGCGCTACGTTCACACCACGTTCACTTGCGGACGCGCCTCATCGGGGCTCGGTCGCGTGCGCGATCGTGTCCGGGGAGGAATTCATGTGGCGAAAAATCGGCGTGCTGCTGGCAGGTGCCGTCATTTTTACCGCAGCCGCAATCAGCGCTGACGCAACAACCGTCAAAAGCAGCAAGTCGAACACCAGCGACCGCATGGGTGGTGGAGGCGGCAAGGGCACTGCTCAAGGCACCACTGTTAAAGGTAGCAAGTCCAATACCAGCGATCGGATGGGCGGTGGAGGTGGCAAAGGCGCTGCGGCTCGGACCACTACGGTCAAGAGCAGCAAGTCGAACAGCAGCGACCGCATGGGTGGCGGCGGTGGTGGGATTGGCGGCGTCGGCGGGATGGGGATCGGCGTCCCCACACGGTAGTTGTCCTAACCCGCCCGAACACCCGCACCTCTGCACGTCAATTCTCAGTTCACTCCGAGGATCGGCCCTTCTACGGGGGCCGCCCCCATTCCTCCCGTTTTGTCACCTTAATATCGGGTTAACCACACCGGCCGTAAGCGTTGGGTTGGGTGAAGGTGGCAGATGGTGCGGGCGGCATTGCTTGTCGGAGCGCTGGTCGCGGCCTTTCCGGCCGGCGCGCAAGAACGCGCGCAGGAGCGCGTCGAGCGCGCCGCCGTCGTGCGTCCGGCGGCGCCCGTTCCGCCCGACCTGTTTCCGATCGCGAGCGAAGCGCGGCTCGGCGGCGATGCCGGCCGCACGCGGCTGGTGATCGACCTGAGCCGCCCGATCGAGATTGCGGCGTTCACGCTGGCCGATCCGTATCGCGTGGTCGTCGATCTGCCGCAGGTGACGTTTCAGCTTCCCGCGCGCACCGGCGAAAACGGGCGCGGGCTGATCAAGGCATTCCGCTACGGCCTGGTGATGCAGGGCGGCTCGCGCATCGTGATCGACGCGACCGGGCCGGTGCGCGTCGACAAGGCCTTCGTGCTCGAAGCGGTCGACGGTCAGCCCGCGCGGCTGGTGCTCGATCTCGTCTCGATCGATCGCGCGAGCTTCATGCGCAATCTCGCGCTCGAGGCAAAGCCGCGCCGCGCGCCGGAGACGAAGCCCGCCGAAACCGCGAAGCGCAACAATGACGGCCGCCCGCTGATCGTGATCGATCCGGGCCATGGCGGTCCCGATACCGGTACGGTCGCGGCGAGCGGCGAGATGGAAAAGACCATCGTGCTGGAATTCGCCCAGGCGCTGTCGGAAAAGCTTGAGAAAAGCGGCAAATACCGCGTGACGATGACGCGCACCGACGACCGCTTCGTGCCGCTCGGCGAGCGCGTGCGCATGGCGCGCAGCCAAGGCGCGGCGCTGTTCGTCTCGATCCATGCCGATGCGCTCGCGGCGCGCGGCGAGGCCGACGTGCGCGGCGCAACCGTCTACACGGTGTCGGATACCGCCTCGGACGCCGAAGCCGCGCGGCTCGCCGATGACGAAAACAAGGCCGACGCGATCGCGGGCGTGGATTTATCCTCCGAGCCCGAGGAGGTCGCCGATATCCTGATCGATCTGACCCACCGCGAGACCAAGAATTTCTCGGCCCATTTCGCCCGCACGGTGGTCGGCGAACTCAAGAGCGCCGCCAAGCTGCACAAGCATCCGCTCAAATCCGCGGGCTTCAAGGTGCTGAAAGCCCCGGATGTCCCCTCGGTGCTCATCGAACTCGGCTATGTGTCGAACAAGCAGGACCTGAAGCTGATGACCACCGAAGCCTGGCGCGCACGCACCAGCGGCGCGGTCGCGCAGGCGGTGAACACGTTTTTCACGACCCAGCTCGCGGGTTCCGGGGCCGGTCATGGGTCGAACTGAGGGCGATGTGGCGCCGAAGCCGCAGCGGCCGTGGATCGGATCGCGCAAGCCTCAGTTTGACCATAAAACCGGGCGAGTTAGCTTGCTGACTGCCGGGGTCGCCGCGCATATCGCTAACGCGCTGCCGGGTGGCGTATCATCCGGACGGAATGGGAGATTCGACGCGGGCCTTGCGGCTGCGGCGAAAGGGCGGTGATGAAGCTGTTGCTGCGATTCTTCGGTTGGATATTCGCGGTCGGCACCGTGCTGTTCCTCGTTGGCGTCGCCGGCGCGGCGGGACTGTTCTGGCATTTTTCCAAGGACTTGCCGGACTATTCTCAACTGCAGGACTACGAACCGCCGGTGATGACGCGCGTCCACGCGTCCGACGGCGCGCTGGTCGCCGAATACGCGCGTGAGCGGCGGCTCTATCTGCCGATTCAGGCGATCCCCAAACTGGTGCTCAACGCCTTCATCGCCGCGGAGGACAAGAGTTTCTACGACCACGGCGGGCTCGACTTCCAGGGCATCGCGCGCGCCGGACTGCTGCTCGTTCAGAACTACGGCAGCGGCCGCCGCCCGCAGGGCGCCTCGACCATTACCCAGCAGGTCGCCAAGAACTTCCTGCTCACCAACGAGGCGAGCTTCGAGCGCAAGATCAAGGAGGCGCTGCTCGCGCTGAAAATCGAGCGCACCTATTCGAAGGACAAGATCCTCGAGTTGTATCTCAACGAAATCTATCTGGGCGTCGGCGCTTACGGGGTCGCTGCGGCCTCGCTCCTCTACTTCGACAAGTCGGTGCACGAGCTTACCGCGGCCGAAGCCGCATACCTTGCGGCGCTGCCGAAGGCGCCGAACAACTATCATCCGTACCGCCAGCGCGAGCGCGCCATCGAGCGCCGCAATTACGTGCTGGATCGCATGGTCGAGGATCGCTACCTGAAGCCCGAGGATGCCGAGAAATCGAAGAAGGATCCGCTCGCCGTCACCACGCGGACGACCGGCGGGCACATCTTCGCGGCGGAATATTTCGCCGAGGAAGTGCGCCGCGACCTGAACGACCGCTTCGGCGAAAAGAAGCTGTACGAAGGCGGCCTGTCGGTCCGCACCACGCTCGATCCGAAGCTGCAGTCGGCCGCCCGCAAGGCGCTGACCGACGGCATGATCAAGTTCGACGAGACGCAGGGTTATCGCGGCGCGGTGCAGAAGCTCGATATTTCCGGTGACTGGGGCGTGAAGCTCGCCGACGTGAAGGCGCTTTCCGACGTGCCGTGGCGCCTCGCGGTGGTGCTCGAGGTGAACGACCAGTCCGCGCGCATCGGTCTGCAGCCCGCGCGCGAGCCGGGCGGCGCCGTCTCCAAGGATCGCCTGATTGGCAACATCCCGATCGAAGGCGTGAAGTGGGCAAAGGCCGCGAGCGGCCCGGAGCGCTTCAAGGCGCCCGCGCGGGTCACCCAGGTGCTCGGTGCCGGCGACGTGGTCTACATCGAGCCCGTCGACAAGGACAGCGGCAAGTATCGCCTGCGGCAGATTCCGGAAATCTCGGGCGCCATCGTGGCGATGGACCCATGGACCGGCCGCGTGCTCGCGATGGTCGGCGGCTTCTCGTTTGACCAGAGCCAGTTCAACCGCGCCACGCAGGCGCTGCGCCAGCCGGGTTCGGCGTTCAAGCCGTTCGTCTACGCGGCCGCGCTCGACAACGGCTATACGCCCTCGACCGTGGTGATGGACGCGCCGATTGAGGTGGATCAGGGCCCGGGCGCCGGCGTGTGGAAGCCGGAAAACTATTCGCACAAGTTCTATGGGCCGCAGACCTTGCGCTTCGGCATCGAGCATTCGCGCAACGTTATGACGGTGCGGCTTGCGCAGGACGTCGGCATGCCGCTGATCGCCGAATACGCCAAGCGCTTCGGCGTCTATGATGATCTGCCGACGTATCTGTCGTTCGCGCTCGGCGCGGGCGAGACCACGGTGATGCGCATGGTGTCGGCCTATTCGATGTTCGCCAACGGAGGCAAGCGCATCAAGCCGACTTTGATCGACCGCATCCAGGATCGCTACGGACACACGGTTTTCCGCCACGACGAGCGCGAATGCCGCGGCTGCCAGGCCGATAAATGGCGCAACCAGCCCGAGCCCTCGATGGTCGACCGGCGCGAGCAGGTGCTCGACCCGATGACCGCGTACCAGATCACCTCGATGATGGAAGGCGTGGTCCAGCGCGGCACGGCGGCGCCGGCAGGCTTTACACGCGAGGTCGGCAAGCCGATCGCCGGCAAGACCGGCACCACGAACGACGAGAAGGACGTGTGGTTCGTCGGCTTCTCGCCCGACATGACGGTCGGCGTCTATCTCGGCTACGACAAGCCGCGCCATATCGGCAATCGCGCGACCGGCGGCGGCATCGCGGCGCCGATCGTGAAGGACTTCATGAAGGTGGC
>JAXDOA010000544.1:0-2615 GCA_034669125.1 Hyphomicrobiales bacterium | reverse complement strand
ATCAGACCTCGCCCAAGCCGTTAGGAATTGGGTCGCGCACCCTCTGGAGAGATCAGAATTGATGGCAGCCGTTCCCGGTGTCCGGCGTTCCGAACTCGGTGATGCGCTGCGGGCCTGCCGTAGCGCTTTTATCGGCGTCGGCGCAATGAGTTGCATGATCAACCTGCTCTATCTGACCGGCTCGATCTTCATGCTGGAGGTCTACGACCGGGTGCTGCCGAGCCGGAGCGTGCCGACGCTGGTCGGGTTGGCGATCCTCGCCGGCGGCCTGTACGCGGCGCAGGGCGTTCTCGACCTGATCCGCGGCCGAATCCTCGGCCGTATCGGAACCTCGCTCGACGAAGCGCTCAACGCCCGCGTGTTCGAAACCATTGTGCGGCTGCCGCTGATGGTCGGCGGGCGCAATGAGGGCCTTCAGCCGCTGCGCGATCTCGACAATGTCCGCTCGTTTCTCGGCGGCATGGGGCCGGGCGCGTTCTTCGATCTGCCGTGGCTGCCGTTCTACCTGGCGATCTGTTTTGCCTTCCACGTCCTGATCGGCGCCACCGCGCTGGTCGGCGCCATCATTCTCGTCAGCCTGACCATTGTCACCGAATTCATGTCGCGCGCGCCGGCGCGCGAGGCCATGGGCCTGGCGGCGCGCCGTAACGATCTGGCCGCCACCAGCCGTCGCAACGCCGAAGTGATGGTGGCGATGGGGATGACCGGCCGCCTTACCAAGCGCTGGAGCGAGACCAACGAAAATTATCTCGCGGGCAATCAGCGCGCCAGCGACGTCTCCGGCGGTCTCGGCGCGGTCGCCAAGGTCATGCGCATGACGCTGCAGTCGGCGGTGCTCGCCGTCGGCGCCTATCTCGTGATTCATCAGGAGGCGACCGCCGGCATCATCATCGCGGGCTCGATCCTGAGCGCGCGGGCGCTGGCGCCGGTCGACCTCGCCATCGCGCATTGGCGCGGTTTCGTCGCTGCGCGCCAGAGTTGGCATCGCCTCAACCGGCTGCTCGAATCGATGCCGCCGCAGGCCTTGCAGACGCGCCTGCACAGCCCGTCGAATCGCCTGACGGTCGAGTCCGTCAGCATCGTGCCGCCGGGCGACCAGAAGATCATCGTCCAGGACGTGACCTTCGCGCTCGAGGCCGGAAGCGGACTGGGCGTCATCGGTCCGAGCGGATCGGGCAAGTCGTCGCTGGTGCGCGCGCTGGTCGGCGTCTGGCAGCCGTTCCGCGGCAAGGTGCGGCTCGACGGCGCGGCGCTCGACCAGTGGTCGTCCGACGTGCTCGGCCGCCACATCGGCTACCTGCCGCAGGACGTCGAACTGTTCGCCGGCACGGTCGCCCAGAACATCTGCCGTTTCGATCCCCAGGCCACCGCGGACGGCATCATCGCCGCGGCGAAGGAGGCCGGCGTTCACGAGATGATCATCAAGATGCGCGACGGCTACGACACGCAGATCGGCGAGCAGGGCACCGCGCTGTCGGCCGGTCAGGCGCAGCGCGTGGCGCTGGCGAGGGCGGTCTACGGCAACCCGTTCCTCCTCGTTCTCGACGAGCCGAATTCCAATCTCGACACCGAGGGTGACGATGCGCTGACCCGGGCTATCCGCGCCGCGCGCGAGCGTGGCGCCATCGTGGTGGTGGTTGCGCATCGGCCGATCGGCATCGAGGCGGTCGATCAGCTTCTGGTGCTGAAGGACGGCCGCATGCAGGCCTTCGGGCCGAAGGAAACCGTTCTGGGGCAAGTGATGCAGCGCGTTGCGCCGCCCACCCCGATCAAGATTGTATCCGAGGGGGGCGTTGCCAAATCATGATCGGCAAGGAACTTCCGATCGGAAAGGACCTACTGATGAACAAGCAACTCCTGATGGGCAAGGACGTGAAGGGCAAGGAATTGCCCGCCGCGCTCGGGTCGATCCGGGTGCATTTGATCATCGGGCTGGTGATCGTTGTGGTTCTCGGCGGCGGGCTTGGCGGCTGGGCATCGACCGCGCAGATCTCGGGCGCGCTGATCGCGCCGGGGTCGGTGGTCGTCGAATCCAACGTCAAGAAGGTGCAGCATCCGACCGGCGGCGTCGTCGGCGAAGTGCGCGCGCGCGACGGCGATCTCGTCAAGAGTGGTGACATCGTGGTGCGGCTCGACGACACCGTCACCAAGGCGAGCCTCGCGATCGTCACCAAAAATCTCGATGGTTTGTGGGCTCGCGCCGCGCGGCTCGAAGCCGAACAGCGTGGCCTCGACACCATCGTATTTCCCCCGATGCTGCTCGATCGCGCCAGTGACCCCGATGTCAAGACCGTCATCGCCAGCGAGGCCAAACTGTTCGAGGTTCGCGTCACCGGAAGGGCCGGACAGAAGGCGCAGTTGCGCGAGCGGGTCACGCAGCTGAACGAGGAGATCGCCGGCCTCACGGCGCAGGAGAGGGCGAAAGACAAGGAAATCGCGCTGGTCGAGAAGGAGCTGATCGGGGTTCGCGAGCTCTACGAAAAGCACTTGGTGCAGATTTCGCGCCTGACGGTGCTGGAGCGCGACGCGGCCCGGCTGGCCGGCGAGCGGGCGCAATACATCGCGTCGCGCGCGCAGGCCAAGGGCAAGATCACCGAGACCGAACTGCAGATCAT